>JANYLL010000357.1 GCA_025357895.1 Ignavibacteriota bacterium | reverse complement strand
CGTCAAATCAAGGTGCAAAAGATTTCCAGTATCTTGAGCTGAAGAACGGAAAAAAACTTTATGAAGAAGTAACGGATAAAGTCTGTGAATGGAATAAACCGAAAGCAAATTGTGGTCTTGTCGTCGGCGCAACAAAGTCATCAGAATTAAAAGCTCTCCGAGAACGTGCGCCGGAATTACCATTTCTCATTCCCGGTATAGGAGCGCAGGGCGGATCACTTGAAGAAGTATTACAAGCAAATGGTGATGGCATTGCTATCATAAATGTCAGCCGCGCAGTATGCGGAGCATCGAAGGGAAAAGATTTTGCCGAAGCAGCAAGAGCGGCGGCATTGAAACTTGTTGAAAGTATGAGATAGTTTTCTCTTGTCATAGCAACCGGCTTTAGTGGAACGGACTTTAGTCCGTTCGTGCTGACAGACGGACTAAAGTCTGTCCCACTAATACAGCCCTCATCGCAATGACACCGTTAATTGTTTTTCTAATCTATGAAATCTGATACTTTAGCCGAATCACTTCTCCATGAGATCTGGAAAGATCATTCCAGATTTCTCGTCGCGCATCCTCTTTTATCTGACGGAACAGAAATAAAAATTATCAGTCGGGGAGAGTACAACGATCACCGCGGTGGTCCGGACTTTATGAACGCTGAAATTGCTCTTGATGGAATGAGCATCAAAGGCGATATAGAACTTCATAAAACGGTGAGCGGATGGGATGATCATGGGCATTCAGATGATAAGAATTATTCGCAGGTCATTTTGCATGTAGTTTTAGATGCAGATATAGACGAGGTGCAGCATGCTACTGTGAAAGTACCGGTTTTAATTCTTCGGGATAATCTTGCATTCGACCAGCGAACTTTTTGGCAAGATCTTTTTGAGAAAAAATTTGCTCGAGCGCCGGAATTGCAATGCTTCCCACACAATCTTTCATTTCCGATGAACTTCAAATTGAAGGTAGTGGCAAAGATGGGAGAATCGCGATTGGATGAAAGAATTGCGAGAATTAAAAACGATGTTGGCTCAACTATTACCGATGCGTTGATTCACGATAGGGTTTATGAATTTGTTCTTGATGCGCTTGGATATTCAGAGAATAGAACGCCTTTCATTGAGCTTGCCCGTCTTCTGCCGCGAAGATTGTTACAAAAGATCAGAGCCAAAGAAAATGCGAACGAGCTTCATGCAATATTCGAAGCATTATATTTTGGCACTTCAGGACTTCTTCTTAGACCTCAGCAAGAATTTGAGGCGGATGTAAATGAATATCTCTTAGATCTTTCTGCAAAATGGGAAGCACTAAAAGTTGACTATAATATTTCTGCCGCTCTTGCCCAACATGACTGGGCTTTTTTTCGCGTCCGTCCTTTAAATACGCCGTATCGCCGCATTGCACTTGCAGCAGCTTTAGCAAGAAAATATTTTTCACGAACTGATTATTCCGTTCATGAAGACATCAATTATGAAGTAGCGGACTCTCCGTTTTGGGAAAAGCATACATCGTTCAAACAATCGCTCGATGAGCCACATGCGTTGATGGGCGAGGAGCGCAGGCGGGCTATAGTATTGAATGTTATGCTTCCCGCGCGGATTGCAATTGAAACTGAACATGCAGAGAGAAAAAGTGAACAGCCTGAGAAAATACAGAGCAGAATAAAGCCGCTTCGCAAAGAATGGGCTGAGTACCCTTCGCGCTCAAGCGCTCAATATATTAATGTTGTAGAACAAGAGCTTCTCGAGTCAGAGAACATACGTTCTACACTTGGCGAACAAGGCGCGTTATACCTTTATCGGAATTTTTGCACTGCCAAACGCTGCTCGGAATGTCCGATCGGAGAAAGACTTATGATAAAAGGTTGGAAACCTCTCAGGTAGTCTTTGTTGTTAGAGGTCAGCAATTCAAAATTTTTGCTTCGAGCTTTTAGCTTTGAAATTGCGGGAGTAACTCAGTTGGTAGAGTGCAACCTTGCCAAGGTTGATGTCGCGGGTTCGAATCCCGTCTCCCGCTCATTAGCCGGATATCGGGGTTTGGGTATCGGGTTTGTTGAAACGGTCGTCATTCTAAGCGCAGAAAGAATCCCTTGAGGTGTTATTCAGGTTTCCTTGACTCAATCCTTCGTAAATACCAATTTTTAATATACTCCATTGCTACATCATGATCAGTAATAACAAGTAAATTTTCTTCGTTTCTCTTGGCATTTTCAGTAAAATTAAAGCTCCCTGAAATGGTAATCATTGAATCGATAATCATAACTTTATTGTGTGCAATTCCCCCTTCGTCATCAATACGTGGTGTAACATGAAGTTTTTCTATTTCCTCCATGCAGGATTTTTGTGAGGTTTCATTGGATTTATTTAGAAGTATTTTTATCTTAACCTTACGATCTTTTTTGCACGTATGAGGGCATCACATATTTCCTCATTAGAAAAACCATAAGCTTGTACAAGGATTTGTGATTTTGCATTATCTTAGGCTTCTACAATCACTGTTTCTAAATGTTTGCCGGGAGGAGAAAAATATGCTTTTACAGGAGTTGCCGATTGCTGTGAAACTGTAGAACACGATGGCAGCATTAAAACTGTTGCCAAATGAAGAAATAAAATAGTTTTCGAGGGCATATTTTGTGGGTTAATGATTCACCGCTAACAGAACACGCTAAATAAATGTTACTAACTCCAACTAATTCAAAGGCATGGACTCGAAACCCAATACCCGAAACCCGATACCCGTCCCCGATCGCGAACTGTTTCGTGAACGATTCGCAATGCGTTCGCTTTTGGAATTCGCCCGTACACTTACACCTGATCTTGGTCCGGAAGGTATTCTCAAAAGTGTGATGCGCACGATCATGGGCAAAGGGCTTATCCCGGAAGGTTTTGCTTACTTATCCGAGAAAACACAGTATGGAGATAACATCTATAATATAGTTTCGAAATCAGGATTTCGCGAAGTTGATCTGCCTGCAACAATTACTTTTGAGATGTTTGAAACCTGGCTTTTCGCGCCGCCGGGAAGAACGCATTTCACGCTTCCTATTTTTGATTCGGAGCAGCAGGAGATCATCGGATTTTTAGGTTTTGGTAAATCGCTTTCGCCAGAGACCGATGTATCGACGGAGCAAAATTATCTTGAATCACTTTCTCTTCTAACCGGAATTGCCTTAACAAACGCTGCTCTTTTCGAAGATGAACGTTTGCGGGAGCGTTACGAAGCTGAACTTCGCTTAGCGCGTGAGATCCAGCAATCGCTTCTGCCTCAATCGCTTCCTGAAATTAAGGGACTTTCTTTCACGGCATTTTCAAAACAAAGCGAACTTGTCGGCGGCGATTATTATGATATCATCAAATTGAACGAAAATCAAGTGCTCGTTGCCATCGCAGATGTCGTAGGAAAAGGAATCAGCGCGGCGATCTTAATGTCCGGCTTACAAGCTTCGCTGCGTGCGCTTATTTCGCCGCTTCGCTCCGGTCAGTTAAGCTTTCGTGAAATGGTAAGTGATCTAAACCGTCTGATCTTTGAAAGTACAACTTCAGAGCGGTATATAACTGCTGTATTTGCGATATTCGATACTGAAACAGAAAAAATTTCTTCCATTGTCTGTGGTCATCCGCGACCGATAATATCATTGCCGAACGGAGAGTTTATAGAACTTGCCACAAGCGGAATCCCGCTGGGAGTGATCGCTAAATATGATTATGAACCTCTTGAAATAAATTTCAGTCTTGGATCATTCTGTGCGTTTTATACCGATGGATTATCTGAGGCGATAAGTGACGGAAAGATGCTAGGCGGAAGGGGTGTTGAAATGTTCTTATCTTCTGTGGAAACAGATGATATTTCACCTGAAGTGCTGGAAGCAGAGTTGTTTCGGGAGACAAAATTCATTGTAAGTGATGATATAACGCTTGTAATTATTAATCTCAGTAAACCAAAAAAGAGAATCTCACAGCTTATTTTGCAGCATTGATCCTATTTCTATGCGCTTAATAATTACAAGCGTTATATCATCACTTACAATGAATTTTGTCTCCCGAAACAACTCTGCTTCCAGCAC
>JANYLL010000268.1 GCA_025357895.1 Ignavibacteriota bacterium | reverse complement strand
GATTCAGTACAGGGAAGATTCGTGCCGGCATATATTTCGAAGGAAAAAGTACAGGGACGTGACGGCAAACCTTCGCAAACAATCGTCTGGCAAAATACACAAGTTCTACCGCGAGCATTTTTTGTGAACCGCTATGAAGTGAAGTCGCCACTGGAAATATTACAGACCATGCGCGACGGCAAATACAATCCGCGTGATGAAGTATTCTTCGATAAGCAGCCCGATGGAATCGGTGCGCTTGCTACGACTGCGGTAAACGATTCAACCGAAACAGTTGCCATTACAAAATACGAGAATGAACTAATCACCATCAAGACGAAAGCAAGCGGAGACAGATTGCTTTTCCTATCCGATACATGGTATCCCGATTGGAAAGCAACGATAGATGATAAGACTGATGCACCGATCTACAAAGCCGACTACGCCTTCCGTGCAATAAAAGTACCTGCCGGTGAGCATACCCTCACTCTTCAATATATTGATGCCCGCTACACAACCGGAAAAACGATCTCCCTTGCAACAAACATCCTTGCCGTTCTCGGTTTGGGATTAGGATTGTTTTTTGAATGGAAAAAGCGTAAGAAAGTACCTGAACGAGAGGCTTAATGAACTGCTTGAATAAAATGCCTGATTAGTATTTGATGCCCATTAATATAATAGGCTCCTTCAGGTAATTGTGCGACGGTTAATTCGTCGCAATCTTTACATTGCAACACCGTTCTTCCAAGAAGATCAGACATCCGAATGTTCTGCTTTTTCGAAAAATGCAATACGTGAGTTGCCGGATTAGGAAAACAATCGAAATGTTCGGCTTCCGGGTAGGTTTCTTTTACGCTTTGTGGAAGGTCTGAAAGAGCAGCAATAAATATATCGGTGCCGCCTGAACTTATCAAAGTTTTTGAATCGAAAGACTGCCCATATAATATTTCCCATGGAGTTGTATTTGGCAACAAACACATTTCCCGAACTCCCTCCGACAAGTAAAATAGTGTCCAGAGTTATGGTACCTTTGAAACTTCCTATGATATAGGAATTACCATATTGATCAATAGCTGCCCCTGAACTGCTTTGATTCCTTTGCCCTCCGATCTTCTTTTCAAATTGCCAACTCTGCGAATATCCCGGAAGACTGAAAAATGAGAGCATAAGAGCAAATATAAAATATTTCATCGTTTTTTAAAAGCAGAAGATTTTAAACACCACGATTTTTTTTTAGAGTTCTTACAAAGTGAACACATGACGACGAAAAAAGTAGTAAAATTATATTATCAGAATTGCAAAAAAAGTTTATACATTCTGTCACTGCTTTAATCGAACGTCAAAATGGTCATTGACTTGAGGAAAGTAGATGCTATGATTTGAATCTTAATATGTAATCCGTTATAAACACCGAATGTTTGAATTATGTAATAAATAGTATGAATTGTGTAATAAATTCTAAAAATTATATGACACTTTCTCCGGTACGTCTTCGTAACTTTGTTTTCAAAGAAGGAGCCATCCTTCTAGCAAATTATCGTTCTAGTATACCAATACGTGTTCAGGAAATCCTGGCAGTCAATAGTTAAAAATAATATTTGCATAGTGTAATGAAGTACGCAACTACACATGAAGATCTGCGCATTCTTCTCGCCGATGACGATGAAGATGATCGCTTTGCTTTCAGTGAGGCAATACAGGCTGTGAAAGTCAGGCATGTACTAGATAGTGTTGTCGATGGCAGTGAATTAATGACCTATCTTTCCGACTGCAAATCGGGATGTCCCGATCTGATCTTTCTTGATCTGAACATGCCGAAAAAGAACGGCTTGGAATGTTTATCCGAGATCCGCGCAAATGAAAAATTCAAAGAAACTGCCGTTGTGATATATTCCACATCTACGGCAGAAAGTGAAATAGAAGCAACGTTCTTAGCGGGCGCGAATATTTATATTACCAAGCCCAACAATATAGAAAAGCTTAAAACCATTATTGCCGAAGTCATATCCATCAATTGGCAATACCATACATCCCGCTTAAGCCGAGAGAATTATTTAATGGTAACGTAGCGTGAGCGGATGGTATGGGTTTTAATAAACTTTGAAACTCTTTGAATAGGTATTTTATCAAAGGGCAGGTCTTATGCACACAAGAAAATCCGTCAATTGGATTCCTTAAAATATAATAAAATCGTAAATCTTTTCTGTAATAGCTGTATTGCTAATTACATGCGGATTCCGTAGTTTTGTACTTAATAATTCGTTGACATCAGCTCCCCCGACTTGAAGGCTGAGATAAATCCTTCGTCTGATGTGTTAAAAAAATAGCTATATCTTCTTATGAAAGTGTCAGTTATGCCACAAAATGTACTAAAATCGCCTCAATTTGACACTGCAGTTGCCGGCGGCGAAATCCGTTCTTTGCCTAAAATGCGTATGGATAAGGAGAAATCGAACTTTGAGGACTTGCAGCTTCTTACCCTGATTTCGCAGGGCGACCAAAAGGCTCTTGCAAACCTCTACGATAAATACGGAAGGCTTATCTATTCGCTAACCCTTCGCATCGTCCGTAATGAAGATGAAGCCCGCGAATTACAGCAGGATGTTTTTCTTCAGGTATGGCATAAGGCATCATTATTCGATAACGAACGCGGTAGTTTCGTTACCTGGCTTGTTACGCTTGCCCACAACAAATCCATTAACACGCTTCGCTCACGCCGCTACAAGAAATCGGCTTTAGAAGCGAAGCAGGATATAGGCGATATCACCAGCGATGCAGTCGTTGACCATCAGACCCCATTGCGGGATGCAATGGAAAACGATGAACGACGTCACGTGCTTCAAGCCTTAGAACAAATACCGGAGCAGCAGCGCAAAGCGCTCTATCTCTCGTATTACGAAGGCTACTCGCAGTCCGAGATCGCTGAGATGCTTGGCGAACCGCTCGGAACGATCAAAACGCGTATGAGAAAAGGAATGATGAAGTTAGTGTCGATTCTGGGCGAAAAATAGTGTTTTTTTTAGATACTCGTTACAGTTTTCGGTTTCCGTTAAGAGTTTTTTTCTTAGTTGTTTTACCTTAGTTCTTGTTTATATTGCTTATTCTTAGTTCATGTCAAACGATCTTATTAATACTGATGCCGCCCGCGAACATATCGAAGACCTTAGCTCGGCGTATGTTCTCGGAGCGTTGAATGATGATGAAACCGGATTGCACGAATTTGAAACATTGATCGAATCCGGCAATCCGCTACTGGCAGCAACGCTTGAACAAATGTTCGAAGCTTCTGCTGCTCTTGCTTTAGCCGCTCCACAAATCGCGCCGCCGCCTGCTGTGCGTGCTTCCTTATTGGAGAGCATAGAAAAATTAAAGGTTTCTCAAAACGAAGCGGCATCAAGAGCGGGGAATGACGATATTCGCAAACCTTTGCAATCTGAGGATGCTATCCGCTTAAAGCGTCGTACCAGATATTTTATAGGCACAAGTATTTTTTCCGGACTTCTCCTTTGCGTCCTTCTCGCTCTTAACGTATCGAAATCTGCTAAACTGGAGCGCAGTAATGATCTGATGCGAGCCCTCCTCAGACAAACAGATTCATTGCGCCTGACTAGCGGGGTAATCTCTAAAAACGAGAACGACACCGCTACATCAGTTACTGTCCCGGCGCCGAAGAGCAACGAAAATCTCAATCATTTTTTCGCAATGTTTGGTGAGTCGGATTCCAGGCTTGTGACACTTGCCAGCGCACCTTTGGGAACAACGCGCGAACATTTATTTTTTAGTCCGAAACAGAAGAAGATCGCATTACTCCGCGAAGGACTTCGCCCGCTGGAAGCAAACAAAACATATGAACTCTGGGCAACGTTAGGAAATAAAGCTCCTATTGCCATAGGTACATTCAGGGTAGATCCCAGCAATAATCCATCCGTCTATACCTTCACGACGAAGCTTAAGACGGCCGATTCCTTTGCTATCTCCATTGAACCAGGTAATGGTGGAAGTATCCGTAAAGGAGATGTGATTTTCACCGGAGCTGTACCGAAAGCCGGAATAAATTAAGCCGTTTCTGTTTTTTCCTTCCTTCAATAATCATCATCGCCTCTCAGGCATTAGCCTACGAGGAGTTCATTCTGTAATCTTGCTCCAAGTCTAAACGACTACCATCTTCATTTTCCGATTTTTTATTTTATTTTCCGTTATTTTCTATTTTCCGAATAGTTTGGCATGATTTTTTACATAGATAGCAGTATAAGCATAACAATTGAACTAAAAAATATACACTTCGATGAGAAAATTTACCAAAATAGCAGCGATAGCGATCGTAGGACTGGTTTTCAGTCTTTCAGGCAGCAATTCAGCTCAGGCACAATTTTCAAAGGCAGTTGTCGTGCTTAAAGGTGTCGTACGGAATCAGGAGACCGGTAAGGCGCATTCTGTTAAGGTAAGCGTTCGCGCTGCAGGAGACAGGGCTTTAGAGATCACAAATAGCAAATCCAATAGCGAAAGCGGCTCATATTTGGTAGTATTGCAGACGAATAAGAAATACTGGGTACATCTTGAAGGTGACGATATCATCACAAAAGATGAGTTGATCGAGACGCCAGCTGCTTCAAAGACGGTGCAAATGGATAAAGATTTTGCTGTGACAACAATCTCAGCGGTCAAAGTCCAGGATAAGGCAAGCGCCCAATAAAAAAAGTTTGGTCAAGATACAGAAGAAGGATGATGCATGATTAGAACGCGCTCTACGGAGCGCGTTTGTTTTTTGTGGGTTAAAAGAGTCCGTTTGCAACCTAGACCCTAATCTATTTTACCTCCATTTTCCTCAAAATAAAAACCCTCTCCGCAAGTGAAATGTATATTTTTAATGGAATTGCATTTGCAATTTCTTTGTATAGTATACCGAAGAATTTATGTATTTTCTTTAGAAACCCACAAATCATGATTCGTCTATTCTCCTCTTTTTCGAAGTTTGTACTTCCTTTTTTTTGTTTAATAATTTTTTCTCAGCGTCTGGTTTACGCTCAAACTGCAACTGATGTGCATGTAAACTATAGTTATCCGACTACCAATGCAACGCGGGTTTCGGCAAAAACGACAATTGGCGTTCGATTCAGTGAAGCCATCAGGAAGACCACATTTCAAAGCAGCGCGTTTAATGTTATTGGCTCATCAAGCGCCTATCATAACGGGAAATTAATCCTTGCACTCGACGGGAGGACGCTGATCTTTACCCCTAATACGTATTTTTCAACGGGTGAAAAAGTTACGGTTACTATCAGCCCCTTTACATGTGTATCCGGAAAACGCACTGTACCATACTCATTTACATTTCAAATATCAAAATCCAAAACTCTTCCAACTTCTTTAAGTATGCATCCAATTGAGTCATCAGATGCAGTTATATCAGGGAGTGCAACAAATGTTATCGAGCCCCGGAAAGCAGTAAGAACAAGCGGAGCGGACACTCTTCCTGATGATTTTCCTAAAATCTATATTGCTGAAAGTAACAATCCGGCACCCGGGAAATTCTACTTAGGAAATTTTAAGTTTACTCGCAATGACAGCGGTACCTATTTAATCATTTTGGATAATTTCGGAAATGTACTTTTTGAACGCAGCACATGGCCTGCATTTGCACAAGATTTTAGACCTCAACCAAATGGTTTGCTTACGTTTTTTGATGCCGATCCAAATAAATCAAAATTTTACGCCTTGGATTCAAACTTTGTCCTCCGTGATAGCTTTGAGGCTAAAAATGGGTATAATACCGATAGTCACGAGTTAATCTTCCTGCCCGGCGGAGGGTACGCATTACTTGCTCAAGCAAGTGAGCAAGTTAATATGAGCGGGATTGTTTCCAACGGAGATACCAATACTACTGTCGTTGAAAATATTCTTCAGGAATTCGATGCCGATAAAAACCTTCTCTTTGAATGGAAGACCAGAGATCATTTTGCTTTATCGGACCCTACACATGAAAACTTTGCACAGCCCTTCCTCGATTTTACACACTGCAATTCTATAGACTATGATCGTGATAGCACCTTTCTTTTATCGTCACGCAATTTAGATGAGGTTACAAAAATCAATCCAGAGAATGGAAATATTATCTGGCGATGGGGTGGAAAACATAATGAATTCAGTTTCGTGAATGATTCTCTCATATTTTCCCATCAACACGCAGTTCGGAGGCTTCCCAATGGTAATATCGCCATGTTTGATAATGGAACATTTCATAATACTGCGCAGCCTTTCTCGCGTGCAGTTGAATACCGGCTGGATGAAAAAATGAAAGTAGCCACAAAAGTTTGGGAATATCACCATAACCCGGACGTTTATAGCAGGGCAATGGGTTATGTACAGAGACTTGAAAACGGGAACAGTGTGATCGGATGGGGTGGCTGCGACAGTGTTGCAGTTACGGAAGTGAAGCCCGATGGTTCGACTGCTTTAGAAATCAAATTCGATCCCGGGATCTATAGTTACCGTGCATATAAATTCACGAAAGATCAGAGCAAGTCAGCCGTTCTTCTACAAAATTCTGCACAGGATATTTCACTCGGACAAAACTACCCGAATCCGTTCACAACTTCAACAACAATTACTTTTCATACATCTGCACGCGTTCCCATCAAGTTAAGAGTTTATGATGCGCTGGGGAAAGAGATCAAAATGTTATTTAACGGAACAGTCGAAGCCGGCAGTTATTCGTCAAAATTTCGAGCAGAGAATTTGCCAGATGGTATATATATCTGTAAACTCACCACTCCCGCAACTACAATTTCGAAGGCGATGATTATATCGAAATAGGTTTTCACAGGGTCATGTTTCGCCCGCTTCTACTATGATCAATGGTATTCTTTTGCTCCATGCGATCAGACATGGCAATGCGTCATCCCACGCTTAAACAAATATTTCTGATGGTAATCTTCTGCTTTCCAAAAAGTCGAAGCAGGCGTTATCTCCGTCACGATAGGCTTCTTAAATTTTCCGCTTGCATCCATCTTTGCCTTTGATGCCCGTGCCATAATTTCCTGCTCCGGTGAATAAAAAAATATTGCCGAACGATATTGCGTACCAATATCCGGTCCCTGCCTGTTGAGCGTTGTGGGGTTATGATTATTCCAGAAAAGATCAAGGAGCGTATCGTAACTCACAACAGATGGGTCATACTCAACTTCAACAACCTCAGCATGTCCTGTATCATCATTACAGACATCACGATATGTCGGATTCTCTTTATTACCGCCGAGATAACCTGAGGTCGCAGAGATAACTCCGGGGACAGTACGGAACAACTCCTCCACCTGCCAAAAACATCCTGCGCCAAATGTTGCTTTTTGTGTTGACATAAGATTATCTAAATTTTTTAAATGTATACGAGGAAGGGGAAGATGGGTTACGGTTTTGAAAGATTAGTTATTCAAAATGACATCCCTGCAAAATTGGTAGGGACAAAGTTCATCCTTTCACCATCATGCCAAAACTCAGCCGGACACAAAACAAACTTAAATGATCAAATCACTTTAACGCTTCTCCACAGGCTTCCAAGTCTGATCGACAGGTCCTGTATATTCTGCGGCAGGTCGGATGATGCGGTTATTGGAATACTGTTCGAGGGCATGGGCGCACCAACCTGTAATGCGGCTCATGGCAAATATTGGAGTATAGAGATCGAGTGGAATGCCCATGAGATGATAAGTACTTGCCGAATAGAAATCTACGTTGGCGTATAGTTTTTTCTCCTGAAGGATGATCTGCTCAATATCGCGGGACATCTGATACCACTGTGGCTCCTTACATCGCTTGCCCATTTCTTCACTGAATTTGCGAAGATGAGTTGCTCTCGGATCTTCAGTGCGATATACTCTATGACCAAAGCCCATGATCTTTTCTTTTCGTGCAAGTGCATCAATGATCCATTCTTTTGCTCTTGCCGGATCGTTGATCTTCAAAAGCATTCGCATAACCTGCTCATTAGCTCCGCCATGAAGCGGACCTTTGAGTGCGCCGATAGCTCCAGTGACAGCCGAATAAATATCTGAAAGGGTCGAAGCGATTACGCGGCAGGTGAAAGTGGATGCATTAAATTCATGATCGGCATGAAGTGTCAGAGCCGAATCAAACATTTTTACAATTTCCGCATCCTGCTCTTTTCCTAAAAGCATATTGAGAAAATTTGCAGCATGACCAAGTTTCGCATCAGGCTCCGGCATCGGGCGGCCATTGCGAAGAGCATCGTAGGAAGCAACGATTAGCGGGATCTGCGACATCATCCGAATACCTTTTTCGATATTCGCATTCTTAGAATTATCTTCAGTTGATTGATCGTAAAACGAAAGTTCGCTGACAACAGTCCTGATCACTGCCATCGGATGAACATTCTTCGGATAGGAAGCAATGCGATCCTTGATCTGCTTGGGCAGTTCGCGGGCTTTTACAAGTTTAGCAGAAAAATCGGCTAGCTCCGGAGTATTAGGCAGTTTGCCATAGAAAAGAAGATAGGCCGTTTCTTCGAAACTACCTTTTACAAGATCATGAATATTATAGCCATAATATGCGAGGATGCCTCGCTTGCCATCAAGAAAGCAAATGTTGCTTTGTCCGGCAATAATATCTTCAAGACCTGCTTTTGGGGCTGCAGTTGTGTGGGCTCCGTTTGGTGCCGGAGCAGTTGCTGTTTCGTTTGCCATTGCGCTTCTCGAATTTCTTTTATGCGATTATCAAATTATATTTTTGGAATAGCATGGTTGTAACATTTTTTTTTGAAACAAAGTTACCATAACTCAACGTAATAGATTAGACCGGTATTACTGTCAGATGTATACAGTCATTCTCAGCGTAGCGAAGAATCCCGTGATTGTTAGCAAGGAAACTTCTCAGCACGATTAACGGGATTCTTTGTTACGCTTCGCTTCACTCAGAATGACAGTGATCAGTGATTATGGATACAGTCAATATAAGGTAGATGGCAATTTTCTCCGAACCCCCAAAAAAATGTAGTAATTTCGCATTCCTAGAAATATTCGTATTTTTGTAATAAGACACATTGCTACCCCATAGGAAACAAACTTTTATATGAATTTCAAAATCGAACAACGTGACCAGGCGACAATCTTCCGCCCTAATGAGAAACGGCTAGATTCAGTTATTGCTTCAGCTCTAAAAGCGGAGTTTCTGATCCTCGCACAGCCTGATGTCAAGACCTTAGTCCTGGATCTCTCAGGAGTCGAGTATATGGACTCTGCGGGGCTTTCTGCGCTGCTTTTGGCGCAGCGCCAGCAAAATCATCACCATGGAGATATGCGCATTGCAGGCGCAAGCGAAGAAGTACGCTCCCTTCTTGCTTTAACCGCTTTGGATAGAGTATTTCCGATGTATGAGACTGTCGAAGAAGCCCTTGCTGCTCCGCAGTTATCGCTCATCAGCATCCCTGCCGGAGATCCAAGCTCGGCAACGGAAGCCCTGAAAACAGGTATGAAAATGGCAGGCGCAGCCGTAGGTATGGCAGCAATTGCCGATCTTATGATGATGGATGGTGAAGCCCTGTCCCTCGACGACGACGATGCTTTTGATGATGACGATGAATATGATGATGACCTTGAAGACGATGACGAACTCCTTGACGATGATGAGGAAGAAGGAGACAAAAAAGTAGAAGAAGAAACAGAGGAAACGGCAGCAACGGATGACGAACTTGACGAAGCGATCGATGATGATGACATCGAGGAAATAGAGGAAGACGATCTTATTGAAGCAGAAGATATTGATCTTCTTGACGATGAAGAAGACGAAGAAGACGAGGATTTATTTTAACTGAAAATTTAGTAGAGCCGACTTTTAGTCGGCTCTACTAAATTATGATACTTCCTTCGCTGCCCGATCCCTCAGTACAAATCTCTGCACCTTTCCCGTATCTGTTCTCGGCAGCGCTTCGATGAATTCCACTTCCCGCGGATATTTATAGGGAGCAAGTTCGCGCTTGACGAAATCCTGAATATTCTTTGCAAGTGTTTCGCTGCCCTTATGAGTTGGTGCGAGAACAACATATGCTTTTACGATCTGTCCGCGAAGCTCATCCGGCTTTGGAACGACTGCGGATTCTTTTACAGCTTCATGCTCATTAATGACCGCTTCAAGTTCAGGCGGTGAAACATTATACCCTCCGGTGATAATAAGATCGTCGTTACGGCATTGATAATAAAACCAGCCATCACTATCCTGCAGAAAAACATCGCCCGGAATATTCCAACCGTCTTTTACATATCCAGCCTGACGCTCGGGCTTCTTTAAGTAGCGGCAGCCTGTCGGACCTTTAACAGCAAGGAGTCCCGGAGTATTTGGCGGCAACTCCGTACCGTTATCATCAATGATCTTCGCAACATATCCGGACACAGGTTTCCCTGTTGCTCCACCTTTTACGTCGTGAGGTTTATTCGTGATAAAAATATGCAGCATCTCTGTCGAACCAATTCCATCCAAGAGATCGATACCGTATTTTGCTTTCCATTTATCATAGACAACTTTAGGAAGTGTCTCACCTGCACTGACGCCAAGCCTCAGATTCGATAAATCATACTCCCCTTTCTCATCTAAGCGCATCATCATATTATAACATGTCGGAGCGCAGAAACCTATTGTACATTTATAATTCACAAGCGTCTTCAGCATATTTTCCGGCGTGAACTGATCGAGTAAGGCCACACTTGCACCAAAGCGGAATGGAAAAACAAGTAAGCCGCCAAGACCGAATGTAAATGAAAGCGATGGATGTCCACTGAAAATATCATGCTCTGTTGGATGCAACGTATTTTTTGCATATCCATCTGCTATTGCCAGGACATCATCATGAAAATGTACCGTTGCTTTCGGATCGCCGGTCGAGCCTGATGTATAGCCGATGAGTGCAATATCAGAACGCAAAGTATTTTCAGATTTGCAATCGGCGCTTTCCCTCATCCAATGATCTTCAAAAGATTCATAGACATCGTCTTTGCCGTCACAAATTAAAATTTTCATTACTGTATCCATTGCAGGCTGAGCTTTGCGGACTTCGTCGATAGAAGCGGCATCGCAAAGGACGAGCAAACATTCCGAATCATTAGTGCGATAGCTGAGTTCTCTTGCGCGAAGCATTGGCATCACCATTACGGCGATCGCTCCGATGCGAAGCGTCGCAAGCCAAAGCGCAACGGCAGTCGGATTATTCGGGAAGCGAAGCAAAATGCGATCACCTTTTTGTACTCCGAGTTTCCTGAGAGCATTACCCATCTTGCCGACGATCTCGGCAAGTTCATTGTAGGTGTAGCGTTTATCTTTATAAAAAATAGCCGGTCGGTTTCCGAAGCCGCGAGTAATATTCTGATCGAGCAGTTCCACTGCTGAATTCAACGAATCCGGATAATTAAAATCTCCGGTAATATAAATCCTCTCGCCCCACATTTCTTTTGCAGGTAAGCCTTCGAAAAATTGATCGTAAGTCATAGTATGTGGAATAATATTCTTTGTCAGGTATGAAGATATAACATGCGAGAAGATAAAAATATCATTCTTTCAAAAACTTCATACGGGTTTCATCATCACCGTTCTTGACTTGAAGCAAGTATGCCCCTCTCGCCAAATCATTCAGAGAAATAGTAATCTTTTCGCCTTTTTGGTTAATAAAACTCCTGATCTTTTTGCCTTCGATATTCAATACAAATATTTCGGATATATCTGAAGAATAATTCGAGAGTTCTATATGTAATAGGCTAGTGGCAGGGTCAGGGAAGCAACGAACTAAAAGTATTTTTTTCGACAGTTCCGTTTCCTGAACTCTGCCCAATGTGCAAGGCGGAAAAGAATCCGGAAGAGATTGTGGAAGGGTTTTCGCATAGCGATAAATAGTATCCCAGATGGGATCGACGCTTGTCGTATCATAACCATCTCCATTGCCAAAGACAATAACTCCGATTTTATTTTTGTAATTAAAATACATATCAGTCGAAACGCCGCCGTCCCCGCCGTTATGCCCCCAAAGCGTATCGCCATTCGAAGTAATATTTTGATAAAACGTCAGTCCTTGCCCGGCAGCGCTTTTAACCAGTGGGAATTGCTCCGTCATGATCATATCCACTGTTGTACTATCTAAAATTTTTACACCATTATACATTCCATGATTCATATACATGATCATAAACCGAGCCAGTGATGCGATAGTCGTCCTCAACTGACCGTCAGGATA
>JANYLL010000228.1 GCA_025357895.1 Ignavibacteriota bacterium | reverse complement strand
GAATCGGCTCCGAAAAGAAGAAGGAAAAAAAATATGGGAAAGAATCTTAATTTCACGTTTCAGATAGTATGTCTATAATGTCATTGCGAGGAAGGAGCGATAGCGACTGACGAAGCAATCCCCTTCAGTTATTGCAAACTCTAACGTTTGAGTCATTCTCAGGGGATTGCTTCGTCGGGCTAAAGCCCCACTCGCAATGACACGAAAATTTATTTTACACATTGCACCATTTTCGAAGCAGACATGCCTCCGGAACGGGCAATAAGCAGATAATTACCCGAAGCAAGATCGAGATTTACAGGGATGCTCTGCGAGCCTGCTGCAAAATTTCTTTCGAAGATCCGGCGAGTAAATTTACCATCTACAGAAGATATATCTAACGTCACCAAACCAGGCTGTGGAATATCGAGCGTGATAGTCGTCCGATTCGCAAATGGATTCGGATAATTTCCTCCGATCGAAAGTTTTGCGATCGCTTCTTTAAAATTAACATTACTATGCTGCGTCTGAATAACAGGCAGCGGATCGAGATTCGGAGCATATTTTTTCGGATCAGGCAGGAGAAGCCGCGCATCATCAAGCGACATATCAAACCATTTCGTTAAAACATCAAGATAAACAGTGTGATAGTCAATATTATAGATCATATCACCACTTTCATCAAGATTGGATAGATCAGGGATATATCCAAAAGCACCGCTATTGACCTGTGTACCAAAAACAAACTGTACGCTCGATGTTCCGTGATCTGTTCCGAAGCTGCCGTTTTCATAAGGGCGTCTGCCGAATTCACTGACTGTTAGCCCGATTACGCGATCACCCATGTTCAGTTTGACCATATCGTACATGAATTGTGCGACTGCATCAGAGAATTGCGTAAGTAATGAAGGATGTGTACCGCCATCGAAACTGGTGTTTTGTGTCACATGGTTATCAAATCCTCCAAGAGAAACAACATACACTTTCGTATTTAATCCCCCTGCAATAAGTGCAGCGCAGTTCGCCATTTGTCCGGCAAATCCATCCGATCCATATTTTCCGGAAAGTTTTACTTTACCGGCTTTATAAGCATCCTGAACTCTCTGAGCATATTTATTTGACCGTGCTGCAATATCAGCAACGAAATTATATTCGTTCAAATATGACGTATCTTTGCTCTCATCATCAAGCGCATCGGCAGATGAACCCACTCCAGCTTGGTTCGAAGGATTTGTTACTTCGATTCCCATTCTTCCTTTGGAACTTTGAAGAGCAAGCGAGAAGCCGCCGAACTGAATTGCAAGCGGATCGTCAGGAAGCGATGCCGGGAAATTCGGATATTTCTGTTCGAGGTATCTTCCAACCCATCCTGTATCAAGCCTGGAATTCGCGTCGGAATTATTTATTCCGGAAAGCCAAATATCTGTCGAGCGGAAGTGGCTGAGGTTCGGATGCGGATATCCGATGCCCTGCACAACAGCAAGCGATCCTTGCTGCAATAATCCAACCAACCCGCCTTTATCCCCGTAAGATAAATTCGGAGCAAAATTAATGCCGGCATACTGAACAGTTTTATCTTTAGGAATGGCAATGTTTGGACGTATTGTATAATATGCAGGATCGTTAACAGGAATAATAGTATTCAATCCGTCATTGCCTCCAAAAAGCTGGCAGATGATGAGTATTCGATCATTGAGATTTGCTTCCGGCATCTGCGCCAGATATTTCAGTGGCGTGGAGGCATTAACCGGCATTCCTTCAAGAAAGAAAGGAGTCGCTGCTGCAGTAGCAAGAGCTGATTTTATGAATGTACGTCTTTTCATTGGTATACTTCCTTCCTTTTTAACAAAGTTGATAATCCGGCAAGTTACAGATCGTCGTCAGCACATTGCGCATGTAACCCGCCGCTGTGCTAGGGTTTGATAGAATGGTCGGCCATTCGTAATCTTTTCCTTGATTTACTAAGCGCGAAACCAGATCGTCATGCCTTCCCATCGCTAGTTTTCTTGGAAGCATCAATGCACCAAGATGCGTGATGAGAAGATTTGCATCGGTATGATCAGGGAATTGATTGATAAAATCAAGCACATTCTGATCGCTCATTCCTGTAATCGCTTTTGTGACAACATCTGAACGTACAGGATACGTATTGGTCGTGATCCAATCATGCCATCCCGTCCATCCGCTGACATTCGGGGGATTGAATAATTCCTGCAGCATTGCCGTCATGTTGCCTGCCATACCCGAAGAATATCCAAGTTGGCGTGCAATGCCGATAATAAATTCTGCCGGAGTTTTGATCTGGCAGCCGATATTGGCATTATCAAAAAAGTGCGCGCTCTTGAGCAAGGTTGCCATTACAGGTTTGATATCAAAATTATTCTGGATAAGAAGCTGTGCCATTGCAGTAATGACTGCCTCATCTGCTCCGGCAGGATT
>JANYLL010000219.1 GCA_025357895.1 Ignavibacteriota bacterium | reverse complement strand
TTTAACTTTGGATATTCCTGCATAAATTTTATCATCTGGCGCAATTCTGTAATTGACTCTTTGCGTATTGTTGCTTTATTAAAATCGAAGAATATATTGTTTAATGCTACGACAGTGGTATCAACTTCATGCGCAGGATTTAAACTATCCTTCGGATTTTTGATAGCAGCGATCAGTGTATCTATATCAATACGAGTAAGTGCGATCTCATAGTGGATCTCTTTGTACTCTGCAGAATCCGGAACTGAATAATTATTCGAAAAGAATGCATAATGCGGAGCCGTCGCAGTAATTCCGTAATTTTTTCCCTCCGGAAGAGGTATTTGGAATTCTCCGGTTTCGCTGTTGGAATGATATTCTGCCTGGATCTGATCTTTTGATAGATCGGTGACCTCGATCTTCGCTCCGAGTGGTTTTTTGGTTTTCTTATCCAAGACCGTACCTACGATCAATGTCACAGGAAACGGACGCATGTTCAGAGGAAGTATTGCCTCAAAAATATCGAGGCTTCCTTTTAAACTATCATGCTGACTCGCATAATATATTTTATCGCCTCGAGCCGGAATTGTCATGAATTCATCGTCACCCGATGAATTGATCGGCGAACCAAGATTGAGTGGCTCAGTCCAAGTCCCGTCATCATGCTTTCGAGTCATGAAAAGATCGTGTCCGCCAAATCCGGGACGACCGTTCGATGAGAAGTAGAGAGTTCTGCCGTCATTAGCAATAAAAGGCGAGCGCTCGCTGCCACCGGTATTCACTTGTGGCCCAAGATTGACAGGTTTTCCCCAAGAGCCATCAGTATTTTTATAGGCAACCCAAATATCCTCCGAGCCATCTATTGAACCGAAACGACGGCTTGAGAAATACATCGTAAATCCATCCGGCGAGATCGAAGGCTGCGCATCCCATTGCGGAGAGTTGAATGAATTACCGAGATTTTTTGGTGCGCTCCACATCGTACCATGCAATTCAGAAAAATAAATATCACAATCTCCTATTCCGTCCGGCCTTCTGCAGAGTGAATAAAAAACAGTTTGTCCGTCAGCACTGATCGAAACAGCTCCTTCGTCATCTTTTGTATCAATGGGCGAAGGTAATGATAAAGGTTTACTCCATCCGTTTTGTGACAAGGTTGAATAGAAGATATCATCTCCAAAATCTTTCGTCTCGGAGTAGATTTTTGTATTTGTCGAAGGACGCCGCGATGTAAAATACATTGTCTTTCCATCACTCGTTACAGTCGGGGAAAAGTCATCAAACGAAGAATTGATCTCGCCTTTTAAAGGAATCGGATCCTGTGTGTTCTTCGGCTTTGCGCGAAGCTGCATACACTGCTCAGTAAAAGTAATAAGCTTATTAGCGTCTCGCACAGCGGATGAATCTTCCGCAACGATGGGCTTTATTCTCCGCAAAAATGATTTGTAATATATGATGGCGCTATCATTTTTTTGCAATGCTTTATAGCATGTAGCCAGATTATAAAAATTATAATCATCAAAATTCGAATCCAGAGCTATGGCTCGGTGAAGAAAGCTGATGGCGCGGGGATAATTATGCAAACGTTGGTACATTGCACCTATACGTTCTACCGGGTATGGATATTTGGGGTCAGCTGCAATCGCTTTATTATATTCGAACAGTGCTTCAGCTAGCTTACTCTCCTGCTCGAACTCAAATCCGGCGCGCGATGCTTTGAGGGCATCTTTATTGCTTTGAGAAAAAACAGGGCGCAAGCAAATACAAAGCAGGACGCTGAGTACAATGCAATACCTCATTGATCGCTTCATGGAATACGGTTTTCTCAGTTATTAAGAGGCAGCAAAATCAAACGTTAGGTGTTTGTCCTTCTGTATTTTTATCTCTTCGATCTTCGAATTTCACGAGCAAAACTTCCTTTGGCGTCCTTTTAAGAACGGTTATAGCCATTCCTCCCGTATCCTGTTCCTCTGCAGTTTCAGGGATATGTCCGAAGAGTTTGGTGACATATCCACCTACGGAGTCATATTCGTCGTTCTCAGGGATACGGAAATCTTCGAAAAAGGATTCGATATGCTCATTAGCATTTTTTGTTGATAGATTTGCTGCGAGAGTCAGTGCCTTCTGTGTCACATCTTTTTGCACGGGGGGCAGATCCTCATCATATTCGTCATGGATCTCTCCGACGATCTCTTCGAGGATATCTTCAAGAGTTACAATACCTGCTGTTCCCCCGAATTCATCCACTACTATCACCATGTGGAATTTCTTATGCTGTAATTCCCGCAAGAGTTCGGAAATGAGTTTCGTTTCAGGAACAAAAAGTACGGGGCGTGTAATATCATAAAGGATAATAAGATCAGGATGTTCGATCAGAGCAAGAACATCTTTCGAGTATACAACACCCACAATATTATCCAGAGTATCCTTATAAACAGGTAGCCGCGTATATCCTTCGCCGATTATTCTGTGAATAACGGATTCTCGCGAGCTTTCAATATCGAGTGCGACGATCTTCGTTCTCGGAACCATGACTTCACGAACTATTTTTTCAGTAAAGTCGAGAATATTTCCTATCAATTCATTCTCCGTCTTATCAAGAACTCCCGTTCTGGCACCTTCTTCGAGCATAACACGAAATTCCTCTTCGGAAATTCGACTTTCGGCAAAACTTGCCTTATCACGAAAAGGCTTTAAAACAAGATTGGCAAGCACAACTGGCAAATGAGTCAGCGGTTTAATAAGACTAAGAGAAGCAAGTATGGCATCACCAAAAAAAAGTGCTATCGCGCGATTACGATGCAAGCCGATGGATTTTGGGATCAGTCCTCCAAAAGTAAGAAGCAGCCATCCGAGAAGGAGGGCTGTGAGAATTAATGCAATGATCATGCTCGCTGCATTTGAAAGACCAAACCATACAAAAAGTACGCTGTTCAAATCCTCCACTGCAAAAAAACCTGCAAATGTTGCCGCAAAAACCACAGAAATAATAGAACCGCTCTGCATGAATGCAAGAAATTCTTCAGGACGCGCTTTGATTTTTAGAACGCTGCGCGCCCTATGTTTCGCTTTGTCTGTTTCTTCCTCATCTTCAGTAATCTTTTTAAGCGTACTTCTGCGTACGGTCAAAATGCTCGTTTCAATAAGCGAGAAAAACGCAAAGAAAACGAGCGCGACAAGGATAAAGAATATTTCGATCGGTAATGACAACATATCTTACATACTTTCCGGCGCGGTAACGCCTAAAATGGAGCAACCGCTTGCCAAGACTTGTTTTGTTGCCAGTGCAAGTGCAAGCCGCGCCGATTGCACTGGCTCCGGCTGCCCAACCATTCGGCAATCGTGATAAAATTTATGAAATTGTGCTGCCACTTGCCGCAAGTATTCACAAATATGATGTGGCGCAAAAGCTTCAGCAGTCTGCAGGATGAGGGATGGGAATCTATGCAGGATCTTAATCAATGAAATTTCTTCAGGATGCACCAGTACAGTCAGATCTGCTTTAGTAAGCATTTGGATATTGATCTCCTGCTGTTGAGCAAAGCGCAGAATACTGGCAATACGTGCATGAGCATATTGTACATAATACACAGGATTCTTCTCAGACTGTTCTTTTGCAAGTTCGACATCGAACTCCAGATGCGAACCCACGGCACGCATATTGAAGAAAAACTTTGTTGCATCAGCACCAACATCGTCGATCAGTTCATCGAGCAAATAATTAGATCCACTGCGCTTCGAGAATTTTATTACTTCTGTACCCGAAAGAAATGTCACCATCTGATGAATGACAACTTTTACTTTCCCGGAATCGAAACCAAGAGCTTTTAATGCGGCAAGCACATCGGGAATCGTCGCAATATGATCTGCTCCGAAAATATCAATTACAAGATCATATCCGCGAGAGAGTTTATCTTTATGATAACAAATATCCGGAAGACGATAAGTCGGTTCACCCGTCGATTTAACAATTACCCGGTCCTGCTCTTGACCCATCTCACTAAGTTTGAGCCAAACAGCTCCGTCTTTCTCATACGCTAGATCCTTCTCTTTCAACTCTGCAATGATCTTCTCAATTGCACCTGATTCGTAAAGCGTATTCTCGTTGAAATAGATGTCGTGATGGATACCTAATCTTGTAAGAGTATTTTTAATTCGGAGAAAATTTGCTTCTTCAGCAAATTTCTGGAAATCAGATTGTTCGGCATTTTGTAAACTATCACCAAATTTCAAAACTAATTCTTTGGCAATGCCAATTATTTCCGCTCCATGATATCCTTCTTCAGGCAAACTGATCTCTTGTCCGAGTTCTTGTAAATATCTCACCTGAGTTGAGCGGGCAAGATTGCGCATCTGATTGCCGGCATTATTAAAATAATATTCGCGGATTACTTTATAACCTGTCCACTCTAATAAATTAGCGATCGCCGCTCCAAGGCAGACCTGGCGCCCGTGACCTGCATGAAGATTCCCGGTGGGGTTAGCACTTACCCACTCAAGATTTGTCATCATGCCCTCATATTTTCGTGAGTGCCCGTAAGCATTGCCAAGAGAAAGTATTGCGCCGAGAGCATCCTGAAAATATTTACGACTGAAACGAATATTGATAAATCCCGGACCTGCGATCTCTACACCTTCAATAACTTCTGAATCTTTGCGAAGCTTTTCTACGATTTCATTTGCCAGGATGCGCGGAGCTTTTTTTAACTCTTTGGCAAGCAGCATTGCTATATTGGTGGAGAGATCGCCATGATCGGGATTCTGCGGCGTTTCAAATTGAATAGCTCCGGAAAATTCCGGTGCAACAGTTCCGACGACTTCAGAAAATATCGGTTGTAAATATTCTTCCATTCTATAATAACAAACTCAACTAGGCATAATTTTGCCGAGTGGGATAACGCCAAATACACGGGTATGGCTCCGAACACATAGTATAAGAAATATTGTTTTCTGTCGAATACAATATTTTTTTATCAACCAATTGAGTTACTTCCTATGTTTACAGCACCAATTGTTACATCCGTTATTCGGACAAAATATCGTTTTTCTTTGGCTCGCCATTTTTTCTTCTTATCTTTGTACTGCGCTCTTCCTTCGGGAAAGCCCGTCAGAGGTGAGTTTCGGAATTTTTACCGTAACAAATCAGCAACGGATTTATTCCTTAAGGAGAAGTGCAGCGAGGAGGAATTCAAGCCCCACGTCGTTTTTTAAAATCCCTTTCTTTCATGCCCCCATCAAAAGAGTGTGCGAGGGAAAGGACTAATATTATTCTTCAACTCTCATTTCTTAGAACACTCTATGAACAAAACCGAACTCATTGATTCCGTAGCTAAGGCAACGGACCTTTCAAAAGCAGATTCCATTCGCGCTCTTGATGCGATTGTCGAAACGATCACAAAGTCCTTGAAAAAGGGCAATCCAGTTGCATTGGTAGGTTTTGGTACCTTCAAGGTATCGAAGCGCAGTGCACGTATGGGACGTAATCCCCAGACAGGCGCATCAATCAAGATTGCTGCCCGCACTGTTCCGCGCTTCACTGCCGGAAAAGGATTGAAAGATGCCGTTGGAAAGTCAAAATAAGGTGAAATTCCGATCTAAAAAGTCCGCTCTTCTTTGAAGAGTGGGCTTTTTTTTGTTTTATCATCAACTCTTCAGGTTTACTCCCGTTGTTTTATATGACAAACTACCGAGTTTCCTCCACCTTCATTTCAAAGTCTTTCGTAAATTTGATCCTTTTCCACTGAGGTGACAGCACCTTCAGTTCACTTCCTGCAAGGGTTTTAAGGGCAAAGTCGTCGGACGATTTTCGTTTAGTGTAGCGCTTCAAAACGGTATCACATCCTACCGTCATTTGCAGATAAGCTTCTTCGTTATAGATCGTAACATAGACCTGTGAATCCTTCGGAAAACGGAATGCCCGGTTCTCGTCAAGAGTGTGGCCAGCAGAATCCAAACGAACACCGCCGGAAGATAAAAATGTAAGCACGAATCCTGAGTCAATAACACTCTCTTCCAGTACCGGACGCAGCATAAGCTGAAAACCTTCTCCTCCTGAAAGTGTAAGATAGCCTCCGAGTTCATACTGAGTCCATGCAAGTGAAGTTACTTGTACTGTTGCTTCGGGATGCATCTCAAATCCATAAAGATGTGAACTTACGGTATTGTGGTCGGAAAATATTCTGCAATCGACCGGATGCTCGGTTTCGACAGTAAAGCGGTAAGGATTGCAACCGCAGAGTAAAGCGGTAGTAATAAGCATTGCAATGAAAGAAATTTTTAACATTACCATTGCAGCGGTTTTTCAAGCGCATGAACAAACGCAGGAGTATTCATCCGGTCTTTCAAATTGATCGAGATTCCGAGATAAAATGAATTGATAGACGAATGAATAGCACTTCCTGTTGAAGTGAAAATACTGGGGTAAAACGCCCCCGTCGAACCATTGGCGTAGCCTATGAGTAAGCCAACTGTCATATCCCGAAATGTATTAAGCCTCAAACGTGCTCCAAGATTAATAAATGAAGAAGGATAATAATTAACTTCAAGGAAGGGTTCAAGAGTCAGATCTTCAGCAATGAGGTATTGTCGGTAGCCAATACGCAAAGGTAATACGCTCATCATAACCTGATTATACCCGAGAGCAAAAAGCTTGAATAGCGAAGTACCTGCCCAAAACTTTCCATCCCATAGATCCAAAGGAAAGTGCGCAGTTGCAAACTGTAACCCAATGCCGGTTATTGGCAGTCCGGCAGTTGATTTACTAAAAAGATTCGGATACCCGGCTAATCCATCAAGTAAGTCAAGATCCATAACACTAACTTCAATTGCCGAATGGAGATAATCTTTCCATTCATGCTCCGTTTCTGATACTTTATTTATGAAATCAAGTGCGCTTACGCCAAGTCCTATATAGGGTGTTATAATAGTATTAGTCCCCGACCCCCAGGTAAATCCATAAGCAAGCCCGGCGTATCCTCTTAAGTTGAACCCGCCGAATGAGCCAAAAGTAAGTTCGCTTCCGAAATTTAGATATACTGATGGAGCAAGACTTATTCCAAAAAAAGGAGAGGCAAAAAGATACGGAGGCTTTTCTCTAAACCAAAAGCGCTTCCGTATATATACATTTGCGCCAATGCTAGTCAGTGTGTTGCTTGTGTTATCATCTTTGGCAATACTTTCATACGCATTCCAGCCTATGGTCCAATTTGGTGATTCATTAAACCAATGCAGCCGGTATTCAAGAGGGGCTATTCTGAAAATTCTTCCCTTAAAAATACTATTTTCTTTAGCCTTGAAAATATTATTAAGTCTGTTTGAATCTAAGATAGTATGGACGCCAAGAACACTGGCGCCTACTCCTAAATTTGATGAGCCCGTCAGAAGTCCGGCAAATTCGATACCTCCATAGCGTAAAAAAGCAGGATAGGCTCGTTCGTATGTCGAATCGTACGATAAACTTTCACGCGAAAGTCGCGTCGTGCGAGACGAGGGAAACACAGTTCCATTTTCACTTCCGGTTCCCGGTGCATTGCGGACTCGTTCTCGAACAAGAGAGTCGCGAACAGTTATTGTGTAAGTATCATACTCATAACGCGTCACGCAACTTGTGAAAAGCGCAGAGAAAAAAAATAAAGTCAGGATATACTTCATCGGGTTTTCGATTTAGTAAAAAATTTAACAAACTCGACCCTGCGGCAACGAAGCTGAAATGTCTCATCGCTTTCACCTGATCGGCGCGCAACCGGCATCGTCCTTCCTTTCGAAAATATAACTAATAGCTTTGTAGGAATGCCGCGAGCTTTCAACTCTTTAGCAACGAAATTTGCCCTACGTGTGGCAAGTGCAAAATTATATTCATCTGTTCCCAAGGAATCCGTATGTCCGTAAAGGATGACACTTTCCAAATTCGAAGAGCTATTCTTAATTGACTTTGCAAGTAGATCAAGGGAAGTTTGCCAACGCGTCTCGGATTTCTGCCCATTATCATCGATGGTAAAGTCGTATGGATGCGAATCATCATCGAAAGGAAAATTGATCCGCAATATCAGCGTATCAGGGATTGCAAGCGGCGGCACGATGATAACACTATCTGTCGGATGGCGTAGATCAACACGGTGAACATCATAAAATTTATCTTTACGTTCGGAGCCTACGTCATACTCTTTTCCTTTTTCTACATTGAAAGAGTAATTTCCTGAAGTATCGGTCTTCTGCCTCGCAATTTCTTTATCCTTCGTCACATCGCGAACAAATACATCAGGCAACACTGAATCACGAATTACAGGCATCTCCACTTTTCCTTTAAGTCGGATCGTATCAGGTATGCTGTTTTCCCGAATGACTGTCGAAGTGATTTTCTCAGCCATTCCGTTCGGAGGAATATAAGTTCGACGAAGAACGAAAATATTCCGCCGGCTGAAATTGGCAGGCTGATCGGACGTATAAAAAAACTGCGAATCACTTAATTGGTATGGAAATATTTCATCTGACTTCGTATTAATCGGTGCTCCGATATTTTCTGCCTTGCTCCATACTGCGTTTTCATATTCTGACGAAAATATATCATATCCTCCAATGGTTTCATGACCATCAGAAGAAAAATACATCTTCTTCCCATCGGCAGAAAAAGATGGGGAGAGTTCATCACAAGGAGTATTGATTGTCGCAGGCAACGGGAGTGGCTCACCCCACGATGCATTAATAGAATTGCGTTTACTATACCAAAGATCAACTCCTCCTCTGCCCCCTGCTCTATCAGACGCGAAAACAATAATAAGTCCATCCTTTGAGAGAGCCGGCTGTCCGTCGAATGAGATGGTCTTATTCAAAACCGAAAGTGCTATCGTATCTTCAAGTGCAAATCCTGAGCCATTGTGTGTAAGCTTTGCACTATAAAGATCGTAATCATTTGGGTCATCGTTATGCGCTTTTGCCGTAAAGTAAAGTCTGCCATCTGTCAAACAGTAATCCGCTGCACCTATATCAACAAATGACTCAGAACTGCTAACTTCTATGATCGGACCGAAATGAAGATCGGGAAGCAGCTTTGAAGTGAATACTCTTTGAGATTCATCACCTTTTCTTTCGGCACTTAAAAGTGCTTCATTTCCTCCTTCATTTGGAAAAAAAACTATTGCATTATCATTGCCATTGGAATTTATCGGCTTCGGAAGCAGATCAATATGATACTTAAAATATCCGGGTTGAAGATGTGCTGTATCTATGCCCAAAGCCGTCGAAACACCCGGCTTGCATTCCGGTGGCGGAGGAGGAATACACTCTTTATGTGTAATATTCGGCGGAGGCGCACAAGAGACTATCGCAACGAGCGACGATAACAAAAGAATAAAAAATAATCTATAAAATAAATTCATTAATACGTGGGGGCGGACTCTTAGTCCGCAAATCTTTTTCACGGACGGACTAAAGTCCGTCCCACTGGATTTACGACAACAATAAGATACCTAAGCTATACTTTTTGTCACTAACGAAAAAATGTCTTTCGTACCGATAGCTTCCTGGGTCCAGAACGGTTCGCCAAATTCGGCACCGATGATCATACCAAAATGGCGTGCTCTGGCCTCGATCCATTCATAAAATCCTTTTTGAGTCAAGAACGTATCCAGTTCTTTGCTTTCAAGTTTTCTTCCTGAAGCTCCTCTTCCGAATTGAGAATCATACGCATTCATGGCTTTCATTCTTTCTTCGAAAACATCAGAGATATCAATAATAACTTTTGGCTCGAACGTATAGGTTTGCATAAAATGCATTACTAAGAGCGGACGATGCGGTTCTTGCTTCTTGCCGTTATCGTCAGTTGTTTCAATCTTTGCAAGCCCGGCATAAAATGCCGCCTGATGCGCAAGCTCCGATGCGGCTTCGTGATCGGGATGGCGCTCATTCTTATGAGGAGTCAGCATTATGATAGGACGTAGATGACGTATATGACGAATTAGCTTTACCATATTTTCGTGAGTTACTTCAATATGACCGTCGGCTAATCCGAGATTCTCCCGCTCATCAAGCTGCAATATCTTCGATGCTTCCTCGGTTTCTTTCGCCCGAAGCTCCGGTGTCCCTCTTGTTGAAAGTTCACCCCTCGTCAGATCAAGAATTCCGGTTTTTTTTCCGGCGCGTTTTGCCATAAGCATTGTACCTGCGCAAGAAAGTTCGACGTCATCAGGATGCGCCGCTATACCTAAGATATCTATTGTGCCGCTTTGTTTCATTTATTTACTTTTTTTGCTTTCAACTTTTGCTTTATTCTTCCAAAAATAATAGAACGGCAACCCTGCTAATACAAGAGCTAATCCCGTTACGCTGGAAATGATCGGCTGTGTACCTCGGCTATATCCATCAATATCTTTGACAAGAGTCACGACAACATAACAAGTTGCAAAGAGTACAAATATAGCAGGAATAATTGGATAACCCGGCACTTTGAAGGGACGCTCTCGATTCGGCTCACGTCTTCTTAAAATAAAAACTCCTAGAGCCATCAAGACATAGAGCAGCCAATTAACGAATACGTACATATCAAGTATCAACCCGAAAGAGCCGGAGAAAAGAAGTATCAGCGCCCACAATCCTTGTAAGAGGAGTGCAATGTGAGGTGTCTGAAATTTCGGATGAACAACCCCTGCTCTTGGAGTAAAAACTTTATCTCTTGCCATTGCAAAATAGACTCTGGCATTTGTCAAGATAGAAGAGTTTGTCGTATCGAATGTCGAAAGCATAATAAGTCCCGCAACGAGAGCACCACCAACTCCGCCTATCACTGCCGTCACCATTTCCGAAGCAAGTCTATCGTCAGGTACTGTTGCAAGTTTACCGATAGGCAAGATATAAAGATACGCAAGGTTAATAACAATATAAAGGAAAATAAAAATTATTGTTCCTAAAATAATTGCTCTTGGAAGAGTTTTTGTCGGCTCCTTGACTTCTCCGCCGATATAGGCAACATTCCCCCAACCGTCGTATGCCCAGAACGCCCCGGTGATGGCAGTGCCGATCGCTCCGATAAGCGTCCAGCCGCTAAGAGATGCACCGGCATCGGTTACGCCGCTCCAATTTGCAATTGAACCAATATGCGAACCGGCAAGGAATGCAACGCCTGTGACAATAAGTAATGCTATCACTTTTGCAGTTGTAGATATACTTTGCAGATATGCCCCAACTTTTACGCCACGAATATTAATGATCGTAAGAAAAATAATAATGATAGCTGCAATGCACTTTCCTCCCATATTTGCAAACGGAAAAATATCACCAAGAAGAGGAAGATGACATGGGATCTTTTCCCATGCTTCACTCAAGTGAGGAACCGTCACAAATTCACCAAAATATTTTGCGAAGATAATTGCAATTGCTGCAATCGCCCCTGACCCCGCAATCATGAAATTTGCCCAGCCATAAAGAAAGCCGAGTTTCTCGCCATAAATCTCACGAAAGTATTCATAGAGTCCTCCTGTTCGCGGCATTTGCCCGACAAGTTCGCATTGGGTAAGCGCTCCCATCAGCGTAATAATACCGGCAACGACCCAGACAAGCAGCAGAAGAGGCGCACTTCCAAGACCTTGCGCCATGCTCACCGGAACCACGAAAATCCCCGAGCCAACAACAGAGCCAATAACAATGGCAGTTGTTGGGTAAAGAGTAAGCGCGCGTTTTAAATGTGATTGAGTTTCCATTTGTATTTAATGATTCCTCATTCGTGAATCGTCATTCGTCAATTCCTCCGACGACTGGCGAATCACGATGAACGAACGACGATTACCGTATTTCAAAATTTACTTTCTCCACCGTCCATCTCGGTCTGACATCGATCATATCCGGGTAATCACCGCTCGGAGCGCCAAAGCGAAATGGAATAATTGAGCCTGTATCGTATTTTCCTCCTGCATCGTTACTTACCCAGCCCCGAACACGATATTTGCCGCGCGGTACATGATCAAAGATAAATGAACGCTTGCCGATAGGCAAAGTTACGGAGCGAAAGGTCACATCATTTGAAGTTAGCAATTGAATAGTAATTTTCATGGCCGAATCTTTTTTCCCCAGGCTATCAGGCATGCTGATCTCTCCACTGATCGTGCCAAATTCGCGCTCATCACCGGTAAAAAAACTTTCCTTGAATACTGTATCTTTTATTTTTAAAGCATAGGACGGAAGTGGTGAGCGGACAAGCTTTCCTGTCAACGTTAATATATAAAATGTATTTGGCAAAAGATTCGCTACTGAGACAACACGCAGCTTTGTTCCATCGACCCATTTAAAAATGAATGCTGTTTCTTTGCCTGATGAGTCCAGAAGATGCAAACCTTGCTCAATAGCAGTTGTATCGACTGCATCGGTAAATTGCAGTTCCTGATCGAAGTTCTGCGACACTCCTTTGCTGCTATCGGAAATTTCAAACCCAAAGAATCTCGGTGGAGGAAAAGTATCGCGTATCGTACCTGAAGAAAAATGCACAGCCGCAGTTGAATCACTTATCGGATTGCCGGCAAGATCATGAGCAAGGCTCTTTATGACATCGAGGGAGTAATTTTTATTGACGACTAAGGGCTTTGAAGTGAGCAACACTGCTACACCTGGTTTGCGTATAATATTTTCTCTATATGCTGCATATATCGGAATAGTAAAGCCTGAAGAATCTTTTAAAATAAATACTTCCGGTTTGATAGACGCACTATCCATAGCCTCAGTAAAACGTGCGCGGATATGGTAGGCATCGGTGATCTCCGCATCCTGAAGCTGCGGCTTTACTAAATCGGCTTTTGGAGCCATCCGAATATGTATATCTGATTTTTCAGGAGTATCAAGTATAATATCTTTATTAGGAACACCAAAAGCATCTATTCCCGGATCGAAAACTTTATTACGGAATTCATCTATAAGCGCGAAAATGCGGTAAGAATGCCCCACCTTCATAGCATTAAATTCAAAAAGACCTTTGTTGCTTGGTTGAGTAATGAAATCAGGACGTGTTTTATCCAAGCGCAGCGTATCTAATGAACGCTCAGTAATATCATAAGCAAAAATAGAGACGTTACTCAGATCGGTCGGAGCCCCGGAATTCAGCGGCGGAAGCATCGTGCCCGATATATGTCCGGTATCAATAATACTTCCGGTTGAAAATACTATTTGAAGAGGTACGGGAAGTGGACCACCTCTGCGCGTTTTCAAATCCTTGCCTAAACTCACTACGTATGTCGTATTCTCCCGAAGTTGCTCCGGCAATGTAACGACTACTTCATCATATCCGGACCATTTATATTTCACAGATCCACTCATATATGGTACTAGCGAGAGTGATGACATGAAACTTGACCGATCTATATTTTGCTTGAAAATAAAATGAAGTTTCGTATCACGCTCGACATTCAACTGTCGTTGATGAGGCATTACCGTATCAAGAGCAGGCGGAGTTTTATCTTCCGGTCCCCCGGGCGGAGGCTGGATCGAAGCGCAGCCGATTAATCCGAGAAGAAGTAGCACGGAAATAAAGCGACTCATTTAAGCGTGTGCTTTTTTGAAATATTCGACCGTTTGCTTCAACCCATCTTCAAGATTGACTTCAGGCTTCCAACCAAGATTTTTTTCTGCCTTTTCCGCAGAGCAAACGCTTCGTTTCTGCTCACCCTTTCGAGCTTCAGAATAGGATGCTTTAGCTTTTCCATCAGTAATAATTCCTGAGAGCATAGAAAAAAGTTGATTTACATCAGTTTCTATACCTGTTGAAATATTGAATGTTTCAGAATCAAGGTTTTTTTCTAACGCCAAAAGATGTGCTCGTACCACGTCGCCAACATAGATATAATCACGTGTCTGCTTGCCATCTCCGAAAATTACGGATTGTTTTCCTGCAAGCAAGCTATTGGTAAAAATGGAAACAACACCTGCTTCACCATGAGGATCCTGACGAGGTCCATATACATTTGCATAACGGAAGACCGTATTCGATAATCCATGGGCAGTCAAATAATAATGCAGATAGAGTTCGACTGAGCGCTTCGCTATTCCGTATGGTGATTCAGGGCGTGTAGGATGGTTTTCGTCCGCAGGAAAATAATCCTGCTCGCCGTAGATCGCTCCGCCCGTCGAAGCAAAAATAAATCTCTTTACGAAATACTGGCGTGAAGCTTCTAATAAATTTATCGTGCCGATGATATTTGTTTCTGCATCAAAGATAGGATCTGCAACGCTTTTGCGTACGTCCATCTGCGCAGCATGATGATTCACAATATCAAACTGATGCTCCTTAAAAAGACGGTCGATGAGTGCCTTATCGCGAATATCACCCTCTACGAAATGAGCTTTGGGATTCAGATTCTCGAATCTTCCCGAAGATACATTATCCAGCACGACAACAGAATGCCCGCTTACAATAAGAGCATCGCTGATATGCGATCCGATGAATCCGGCTCCGCCGGTGATGAGAATGTTCAAATTGAATGAAAGATGTAGATTAATTGATAACACTAACACTATTCACAGCAAAAACTTCCCTTACCCAGCAATGATGTGCCGGGGTAAATAATCTAACCGGAATTCTGAAACTTCTTTTCCCCCTTTGTGATTTATATACAGTGAAACGTATTTCATGTTTTAATGTATGAAAAGGCTATTTATTCTTGTTTTTTGGGCTATAACCGCTACAATTGCGAGCGCTCAGTTTCGCAGCGGAAAAGGTGTAAATACTGACGATAAACCGGGAAGCACTTTAGAAGCGATGTCCGGACATGGTGATGATTTTTTCTCACGGCTTTTTGATCCGGACCGGTTTTCTATGCATCAAACGTATACGATGTCATTTACTTCAGGTGGCGGTCAATCCACAAGTTTGGGAGTCTTTACAAATACGTTTGCCTATAAGGCATCCGAAGATCTTTTTATATCCGCAGATCTTTCAGCAGTGTATTCCCCCTATAGTTCACTTGGCTCGGCATTTCAGAAAAGTATCAATGGCATTTATCTTTCCAGCGCGAGGCTTGACTGGAAAATGGGCGAGCATACTTCAATGAGAATCGAGTATAACGGAATGCCTTATTCGAATTCATACTTTTCCCCATTCGGATATTACGATTCACCATTTCCAATACGCTAACGTTTTATAACGTATTACTTGGCAAAAATTCCACTATCCTTTCCATTCAAACGCCGTTCAAAACGCAAAGGCAGAACCCGCTCCCAGAAAATCTCTTCGCTTTTTCTTTGGATCACCTTGCTTGGGGCTACTTCCGTCGTCGTTCTGTTGGGCTGGCAGTTTATCAGCCGCATGTGGGTGAAGCCGCCGATATCAAGTACTCGCGAACGTTCGGATATGCTTGTTAGAGCAGGGGAACATATTCAACTTACGGTAATGAATGGCTCCGGTGTACCGAACACGGCACGGACGTTTACTGATTTTTTACGAGCAAGACAATTTGACGTCGTAGAGATGACGAATTATAAGGAAAAAAATGTTGAACATACATTTATTATTGATAAAGTTTCCGATACTATCGCAGCGCAGAAAGTAGCGTATGCACTTGGTATTAGCAACTCGCTCATCATGCACGAGCCTGATTCCAACGCATTCGTAGATGCAGCGGTCGTTATCGGCAAAGATTATTTACACACCAGCCCAATGAAATAGCATATTTATGGCAAAACAAATA
>JANYLL010000152.1 GCA_025357895.1 Ignavibacteriota bacterium | reverse complement strand
TTCAAATGCAACTTGGACAAAAATTGAAGTTCCAAACAGTTCTGTAACTGCAATAACAAAACATCCAAATGGAAATCTATTAGCATTTACTCAGGATAATAATGTTAATGGAGCTGCGTTTAATCATGGTTGGGTGTGGCTCTCATTAGATGAAGGCATACATTGGTCCATACCAACAGATTCAGCAATTAATACCGGTTTTTCCAATTCCGTTATTTATGCAATTGCTGTTGATTCTTCCCATAATGTTCTTGCAAGCACCGGAGGAAATATTATCCGGTCAACAAATGGCGGTCAAAATTGGACACGTAACGCTACTACTTTAACTCAAGGGTTGATCACGGGGCTTGACGTTCGTAATACCGGTGAAATTTTTGCTTCTACTTCTACCGAAGGTATTTTCCGGTCTATCGATAACGGTATTACATGGGATCAGCTAAATTCCGGAATCAAAAATCAAAATATTTTCTCTCTGGCCATTCATCAAAACGGCGATGTCTATGCCGGAAGCCAAAATATTATTTATAAATCCACTGATGTGGGATTAACGTGGCAAACATTGAATACTAACTTCCCAGCATTAGCCGGAAAGGTCACTGCCATGGTCGTTAATACGCAAGGCAATATCATTGCAGGTATTGATAACGTCGGAGTTTTTTGGTCAACAGATAATGGTACAACATGGGTGCAGAAAGCATTGGGACTGACTGCAACAAAGATCAATGCACTTGTTTCGACTCCGAGCGGCAAAGTATTTGCAGGCACTGATAGCGGAATATTTTTTCTTGATATTATTCCCGGAGCAAACTGGTTGAAATTCAATCAAGGCATGACGGCGACCAATGTACTTTCTTTGTGCCGCGACCAGCTTGGGAGAATATTTGCCGGAACGGATGTCAACGGAGTTTTTAGCAGCATCAACACTTTCAATATTGCCCATCCGAACGGAACACTATCGTCTCCTTTGTTGATTTCACCTATAGATAAATTCGGTACCGATCAAAAGTATATTACGTTATTATGGCATAGTGTCCCCAATGCTAAGAACTACCAAGTCACAGTGGCACGTTCGTCAAATTTTTCAGACATTGATACCTTATCGGCTTTACTTTCTGATACTACTTTTACTTTTAATACTCATCATACAAGTACATCTTTCTATTGGCATGTCCAATCAATGAAAGATGCAGATGTATCTGCATTCTCGGAAACAAGGAATTTTGAAATACATATCACTGATCTGGTAAAAGAACCAACAAATATATCTTTTATTTCTAATCCGCATCCGAATCCTTTTTCCACTTCGACTACCATCCCCTTCACTCTCGGAGCGCGAAGCTACATCACACTCGAGATTTTCGATGCGCTTGGAAGAAGCTATGCTGTTCTTGCTCATGGTAATTATAATGCCGGGAATTATGAAGCAAAATTTAATGCAGAAAACCTTTCGGCAGGAATGTATTTTGTTCGCTTGAGAACAGATAAGCAGAGCTTTACGAAAACTTTAGAGATCGTGAAATAAAGAAAAGGCAGGCAAAAGTGCCTGCCTTCCTGGAAATCATAATAAACAACAGAACTGTTAATTATTGCTCGATCGTCTTTGCTTTCTCGTAAACCTCTTCGATAGCACCGACCATGTGGAATGCCTGCTCTGGAATGTCGTCGCATTCACCGGAGAGGATCATTTTGAAACTGCGGATCGTATCTTCGAGCTTTACATATTTGCCTTTAAGGCCTGTGAACTGTTCGGCAACGAAAAATGGCTGCGACAAAAATTTCTGTACTTTTCTTGCGCGCTTAACGATCGTTTTATCTTCATCCGATAATTCATCCATTCCGAGAATGTTGATGATATCCTGAAGATCTTTATACTGCTGCAAAATATTTTGCACTCCGCGCGCCGTATCGTAATGTTCATTGCCGACAACACCGGGTGTAAGAATGCGGCTTGTCGAATCGAGCGGATCGACGGCAGGATAAATACCGAGTTCGGAGATCGCACGCGATAGAACCGTCGTCGCATCGAGATGCTGGAATGCTGCTGCCGGAGCGGGATCGGTTAAGTCATCGGCAGGAACATAGATCGCCTGCACTGATGTGATCGAACCCTTATTGGTTGATGTGATGCGCTCCTGAAGCTGCCCCATCTCTGTTGCAAGAGTCGGCTGATAACCTACTGCCGAAGGCATGCGTCCGAGCAAAGCAGATACTTCAGAGCCTGCCTGAGTAAAACGGAAAATGTTATCGATAAAAAGAAGAACGTCCTTGCCTTCTTCATCGCGGAAATATTCGGCAAAGGTAAGCGCAGTTAGTCCGACACGCTGACGTGCTCCAGGCGGTTCGTTCATCTGTCCGAATACTAAAACTGTTTTATCAAGAACTCCGCTTTCTTTCATTTCAAGATAAAGATCGTTACCTTCGCGAGTACGTTCTCCTACGCCGCCGAATACGGAAAATCCTCCGTGATACTTTGCGATGTTATGAATAAGTTCGAGAATAACTACAGTCTTGCCTACTCCTGCGCCGCCGAATAGTCCCGTCTTGCCGCCTTTTGAATAGGGTTCAAGAAGATCGATAACCTTAATGCCTGTTTCAAGAATTTCGGATTTTGTCGAAAGATCTTCGAACTTCGGAGCGTCGCGATGGATAGGCCAAGAAAATTTCGAATCGATCTGCGGACCGCCATCGATCGTCTGACCGGTAACATTTATTAATCTGCCCAAAGAATTCGGACCGACAGGTACGGAGATCGGAGCCCCTGTATCAAATGCGGGAACGCCGCGCGTCAAGCCATCGGTAGAATCCATTGCAACTGCGCGGACGCGGTCTTCGCCAAGATGCTGCTGTACTTCGCAAATCAGATCTTCCTGATTTCCTTCAGGGTTGGTTCGTGGGATCTTAATAGCATTTAAAATTGCGGGAAGTTTTCCGGCAGAAAAATCAATATCAAGCACAGGTCCGATAATTTGAGCGATAATACCTTGATTCATAAATTATGGCGAAAATATAGGTGTAAAATTTTAGTCAGGAGTAAACAGAAAGGTAGAGGAGAGGGTTTCGGAAGTCCAAAAAACAAAAAAGCCCGCTAATAAAGCGGGCTTTTTTCTATATGTTTTTTTATTTACAAGTCTCCACCACTCTCACAGCAATACGCCGATTCTGCTTGCGGGCATCTTCAATCATTTTCGCGGTCACTTTCTTGCCGCCTTTAGGCTCAGGGATCACAGGACGTGAGGAGCCATAACCAACCGTATTTGCAATGTGCTCTGGCTTTACACCCTGGTCAATAAGCCATTTCTTCACTGCAGCGGCGCGCATTTCGGATAGATCCTGATTATGTTTTGCCTCGCCTTCACTTGAAGCATGACCTTCGATCTCAACTCTGATACCATCGCATTGCTCGGCAAGCGCTTTGATCTTATTCAGGTTTTCGAGAACGCCAGGCTGCGACATATCGAAGTTATCGGTATTGACGATGAATAAAATTCCGGGGAAATTCGTCACCGTATTGACCGGAGGTTTCGGCGGACATCCATCAGGTGCCACACCAGGAATAAGCGGACATTTATCAACGCCGTCCTTAAAGCCATCACCATCGGTATCCGGATTAAGTGGATTAGTTTTCGTCTTATTGATCTCATCGAAATCAGAAAGACCATCATCGTCTGTATCTTTTTTCAGAGGATTGGTATGATAGGTCTTTACTTCATCGCCATCACTTAATCCATCGCCATCAGTATCCTGCTTAAGAGGATCGGTCTTATAATTTTTCACTTCATCTCCGTCATTTAGTCCGTCACCGTCAGTGTCGGCTTTCAGAGGGTCAGTATGATACGTGCTAATTTCATCACCGTCGTTGAGCCCATCACCATCGGTATCGACTTTAAGGGGATCGGTATGATACTGATTTATCTCAGCGAAATCGGAAAGTCCGTCACCATCGGTATCGGCTTTCAACGGATCGGTATGATATTTATTTACTTCTTCACCGTCAGTTAGCCCGTCACCATCGGTATCGGGTTTCAGCGGATCGGTGCCTGCTTTGATTTCGTCTCCGTCGTTTAAGCCGTCGCCATCAGTATCCATCTTCAACGGATCGGTATGATATTGATTAACCTCTTGTCCATCGGATAGTCCGTCACCATCGGTATCTGCTTTAGCCGGATCGGTATGATATTTCAATACTTCATCCCCATCTGATAAGCCATCACCATCACTATCAGGTTTTGTTGGGTTCGTACTGTATTTATGTACTTCATCTCCGTCAGAAAGACCGTCACCATCGGTATCGGCTTTCAATGGATCAGTATTATATTTGTTTACTTCTTCTCCGTCTTTAAGACCGTCTCCATCAGTATCAGGATTGAGTGGATCGGTATGATAAACCTTTACCTCTTGTCCGTCCGAAAGTCCATCGCCATCGGTATCTGCATTATTCGGATCGGTATGATATTTGAAAATTTCGTCGTAGTCGCTTAGTCCGTCGCCATCCGTATCTGCTTTTAGCGGATCGGTATGATATTTTTTTACTTCATCGCCATCGGAAAGTCCATCACCATCGGTATCGGGATTCAGTGGGTCGGTATGATAAATTTCGCGTTCGGCTTTATCCGTTAGTCCGTCATGATCCTGATCAAGCTCGCCAAAAATATAATAGCTAAACCCGAGTCCAAACGTTAAGAAGGCATCGTTTGAGGCTCCTTTTTTAATATCATCGGTGATAGTAACATTTGGTCCGCCTGCGCGAATGTATGCATCGTATGCTTTCTGATCGAAATCATCGAGGTAAGCAGTGCCGGGAGCATGAAATAGTCCTTTCCCATTGAAAACAAAATTGTCGCTGGCATAAAGTTCAAAGCCGATACCGGCAACCCATCCGATCGTGTTGCGATCATATTTAACGGTTCCTGCATAGGGAAGTTCTTTATCCTGATCAAGATTTCGTGCCGAAAAATTAAATATTTCGACTCCGCCGATCACATAGGGCACAAACTGCTGAAGCGGGAAGAAATTATAACTTCCCATTAGCTGAAAACCGCTATGGCGGATCTTATTTTTTTCTTCGCGAACAATATCGGTAGGATTTGTAGTACCCGGAATAGGGTACCTTACATTCGCGCCGACTCCATCGCCAAAGTATTTGGGATATGCCTTAAGATTATCGTCATTAAGCCGCATCCGCAATTGGCCGCCATTATAAGCAACATGTACTGAAAGCCAGTCGAGTACATTCCAACGCAGGAAAAGATCGCCGGAAAACCAGAATTGATTATCACGAAAACTGCCATAAAGCTTGTTTCCTTCAGCGTCAAAACCAAATGAAATTCGGTTTGCCATGCTCTGTGACCGTGCACTTTCAATTCCGCTTGAGAAAAGCAGTAGGATAAAAATCCAAAAAGCTATTGCTTTTGTTGTAAAAGTTCTTTTCATATTTTTTATAAGGATAGTAAACGAAACAACTTATAGTGCAGATGAGATTATAAGCAAATTTACGGAGAAATGAATAGTTTGGATTTAAAATCAACTTCCCCGGCATCGGACTGTAACTTAAATATGTCAAATTGTTTTCTATTATAGCATTGGATAACATAAAAATCGAACACCATGAATACAATAATAAAATCTGCGATCTTTGGTGTAATGTTCCTATTTTCCGGAGCTGCATCAGCGAAGCTGTTCTCAGTAGGACCAACTCGCACGTATACGACTCCGGCTAAAGTGATGAATCTCGTAAGTAATGGCGACACTATTGAGATCGATGCAGGGCTTTATTCCAGCGATGTTGGCTCGTGGACAAAAAATAACCTTGTTATTCGCTGCCCGAATGGAATGGCGCATCTCGATGCAGCCGGAAAAAATGCCGGCGGCAAAGCCATTTGGATTATTACCGGGAATAATACCTATATAGAAAATATCGAATTCTCAGGATGCACCGTGCCGGATAAAAATGGTGCAGGAATCAGGCAGGAAGGAAACAACCTCGAACTTCGGCATTGCTATTTTCATGATAACGAAGACGGCGTTCTCACCGGCGCGAGCCCAACAAGCGATATTCTTTTTGAAGCCTGCGAATTTGCACGTAATGGTTACGGCGATGGATATTCACATAATATGTATATCGGCAATATCCATAGCTTCACAATGCGCTTTTGCTATTCGCATCATGCAAAGGTCGGGCATTGCGTGAAATCCCGTGCGATGAATAATTTTATAGAGTATAACCGAATCATGGATGAAGATACAGGCTCGGCAAGTTATCTCATCAATCTTCCCAATGGCGGCTTTTCAATTATACTTGGAAATACGATGCAGAAAGGAGTCAATACGCAGAATAGAACGCTTGTTGATTATGGATCGGAGGGACTAACAAATCCCGCAAAGCAGCTTTATGTTGCAAGCAATACAATGGTATCAAGTCGCCCAAACGGCTCAACCTTTATCAGCATCGCAAATGGAACAGATACTGCGAAGATCGTTAATAACATTTTTGCTGGGGCGGGCAATGTCTTAAACGGAATTGCAGATACGATTACGAATGCCTATTCATCAAATATTTCTGCTTTTGATTTCGATTATCCTAATGGTTTTAATTATCATCTTTCGGATGTAATTGTCTTCCAACCTAATATGAGATCAGGCCCGGGATTTGCCGGAAGTTTCTCCTTGACTCCAACATTTGAATACAAACATGTTACTGATAGTTCGCAGCGAAATGACAATTTCATAGGAGCATTCGGGATCAACCCCATCGGCATTGTTAAAAAGAAGATGTATAAATTTTCTTGTATAAATTCTCCCAATCCCTTCTCCGAAAAAACAACGATTGATCTCGGTAGCATCGAAGACGGCTCGCCTGTTACAATTAATATCTTCGATCAACTCGGAGAAAAAATACTTGCAAAGAATCTCATATCGGAAAACTCACAAATTATTTTCGAGCGCGAAAAACTGGCATCGGGAATTTATTATTATCAGATCATGAATTTGAAAGGTGAGAGAATTGCGATAGGAAAATTTATTATTATCTGAACTTTGATTTGGGGAGATTAATGGATTAACATGATGGGATAATAATCCTATTAAGCCTTATATAATCCAAGAAATCCGGGTTCTATTTCACCAAGATCATAGTTTTTCGTTCTACATGATCGCCCGCTTCGAAGACATAAATATACACTCCGCTTGAATATGCTGACGCATTAAAAAGGTAATCATAAACACCCGGAGTTTTTGGTTCATCAACAAGTGTTCGGGCGAACCTTCCTAATTGATCATAGAGAGTTATCCTAACTCTGACGGCGCTTCCATCAAAATTCTTACCGACAGCAAATTGAATATGCGTCGAAGGATTAAACGGATTCGGATTGTTCTGCTCAATGCTTGTAGAAAAATATCCTGATGTGATACGCACAGGTGTGCAAAGATCGGAGATCGTGATACGTCCTGCATCAGTTAATGCGAATGGCTCAAGAGGATTTCCGAAATTTATATTATTCTGAACAAGATCGGTGAACTGCCCAACCTTTGCATCTGCATGTGCATGAAAACGAAGTATGACTAACGTGCCTCCGAGTCCAAAATGGGATGTTGACGAAGTGATCGATATATCGACGGCACCAGAAAGATTAGTTGTATTCAAATTCCATGCAGAAGAATTGATAAGTGATCCCTTTGAGACCGAGACTAAATCAAAAAGACCAGCATCATAATTAATCCTTTCAGAAAGACTGGTGACAGGACTTAGCGCACTATCAAGCGGGTCACCCGGATTAACAAGCTTTTGTGCGACGTCGACCTCTCCTCCGGCACTGACATAATACATCGTATCGATCTTGAGATTCACATCAAGGGGCATATGATCACAGCCTTTAAAGGTAATTGTTGCCGAAGTGCCGTCATCAAAATTTATGATGAACTGTCCATCGTGATTTGCGCAGCGAGGAATATGTATTTGCGGAGAGAACGTGATAGTATAGATATCGGCATGACCGGGTTCGTATGTAACCGGGCCTTGATTTCCAATGATCGTATATTCTAATGAATTTGTGTTTTTCGTTGAAGTAACATTCAGAGGTGCAGTCCCGACATTTCCAAACTGAATCGTAAGCGTTCGCGATTGCTTGAGAATAACTTTCCCGAAATCCAGGTAATTTGAATCAATAAATACGACAGGCGTTCCCCCAATTCCTTTTGCATAAAAATAGAACACCGATCCGTCATCGGTCCTGACATCAAATTTCTCAAAATAGATTCCGTCTTTTGTCGGAGCAAAAGTCACCGATAATGGCGACTGGCTCTTTGCGCCTATCGTAACCGGTGCACCCGTTGCTGAATACGGAGAGAGGGGAGTCTGAGCGGTAATACTCGTAACATTAACCGAAACGTTATCTTTGTTTATGATCTGATCGGGTAGTGTCTTCGTTGTTCCTGTTCGGATAGTCCCAAAATCAAGGGTATCAATCTGAAACGATAATTGTGTTTTAAATCCATTGCCATAAAGATAAATGATCTTTTCTCTATCGGCACCGAATCCGTTTGGAGAAAAAATATGGAATTCAGCGCTATCGCGTCCGCTCATTGTCGGTGTATAGATAAAACGAAATTCATTTGTCGCCTCTGTCAGAACAAAAGGCAAAGAATTCTGGCTGACATAACTGAACTTCGAAGCCGATGCTCCCTTTATCAAAACATTATTAACTTTGTATCCCTCAATCCCATAACTTTCATTTCGATTCTTCGATCGTACCGATCCCGGAGGTACACCCAATTATTATGGCGATAACTCCGGTAGCATT
>JANYLL010000090.1 GCA_025357895.1 Ignavibacteriota bacterium | reverse complement strand
TTCAAATTCTGCAATTATTTATCGCAGATCGAACAAACCTGTTAAATCCGGCGAGATGCCTGAACTTGAATTGCCCCTGCTTCTTCCGATACGTGAGGAGTCACCTTTTATTTTTGTAGTATCATGAGTGCGCGAAGATGGTGGCGTGGCATTATTATCGGCAGAAGGCGGAGTGAAGCGCGTAGCAGCAGTAGGAACGCGCAAGGCATCTTGAACTGCGGAATTGGTGATCGTCACCGTTGCCGTCATTCCCGGAAAAAGTTTTTCTTCCTTGTTCTGCGCAGAGATAATCACGGTGTATGTTACTACATTCGATTGAATGACGGGATTCAACCGTACTAATTTTACTATTCCATGAAATTTTTCGCCGGAAAAAGCATCGACAGTAAAGGAAACATCTTCGCCCTGCTTGACCTGACCGATATCAGCTTCATCAACATTTGCCTGAACTTCCATTTCTGTAAGATCTTCGGCGATAATAAAAAGCACGGGGGCATTCAGCGATGCTGCCACGGTTTGTCCGACATCGACACTGCGCTGTGTGACAACTCCGGAGATCGGAGCATGGATTTTCGTATAGCTCAGATTCACATTTGCCTGATCGAGCGAAGCCTGCATTTGTTGAACCGTCGCCTTGGCATCGGCAAGCGCAGTTTCACTTATATCATAATCAGCCTTAGAGATCAGGTTTTGGGTAAAAAGTTGTTTAGCCCGGGCTTCATTTCTTGCAGCATTGTCGAGGTCTGCTTTTGCTCTTGCATGATTTGCAGTTGCCGCTTTAACTGAAGCATTATAAAAAGTCGGATCAAGTTCTGCGACGAGCTGCCCCTTTGTCACTCTTGTATTAAAATCGGCATGAAGCGCATTGATCGTGCCCGATACTTGAGATCCTACTTGTACCGTCTTCGTTGCCTGTAATGTGCCAGTAGCAGTGACCGACTTTGTAATATCACCTTTATCTAACGCCGTGAACCTGATGACTGGTACTTGTGCAGGTTCAGGTCGTAAAAAGAAATACCATACCCCTAATCCGATCAGAGCAAGTATCAATACTGCATAAATGATCTTTTTTGATTTTTTTCTGCGGATGTTTATAATATGGGGAGGCAATTGTTTTGTGCCGGCAGGAGCAGTAGCTTTTATTTGTTCCGTCTGAGTAACAGTCCTATCCATAGAAATAAAGATGAAATTTGGGGATTAGCTATCGGGGTAACCACTTAACGAATTTTCACTTGAGATGTTTCCGCTTAATCTATATTTTTCAATACTTCATGCGCAGCTTTTTGCCCATTGCGCACAGCCCCTTCGATCGTCATGGGCAATCCGTTTTGTACAAGATCTCCTGCAAGATAAAAATTCGGGATGATGCTCTTTGTTTTCGGGCGATGCAGCTGAAGGGCAGCATCCAAAAGGGGAGTGGCTCGCTTTTCTTTGATAATAACTGATCGAAGAAGTTTTGCATCGCTATTTGGAAATGATCTCTTAATATCTTTCCAAAATATATCCGTAATTTCATCATTATCTTTTTTTATGATATCATCGGCAGCGCTTTTTGTGCAGGCAAGAAGCTCGGCAGCATATTGTGTCGGCTTCGTAAAACACCATTCAAGAGATGTTCCGATAAATCCGCAGATCGGAAGTCCCACGATCTTTTTATCAACCCAAAAATATGCATTCGTGATCGGAGAATATTTTATTTCCGGAATCGTCCGTGCAATTTCTTCAGGAAGGAAAGATACATCATGATAATTTCCTGCAAAGATGAGCGCATCAAAAACATCATTACCTTTTCCCGTATCAACATAAACCAAATTATTCCCGGCTTTGATAGTTTGAATAGTCTGCCCATATTTGATTCCGCATCCATGAGAAGATAGATAATCGAGAGCGGGGTTGATCAGGAGATCGGATAATCCTACTTTCGGAAAAAGAAGCGAACTATGTTTTTTATCTTGTAAAAAGATAAGTCGCATAGTATGAAGGAATACCTGAGCACTTGCTTTTTCAGGAGGAAGATTTAACGTACCAATAACAATAGGCGCCCATAATTTTTCAATAAGTGATACTGGCTGATGTGCAAAACGAAAAAGATCGGCGCACGAAGAATGCGCCATTTGTTTATCGTAGCGGAATAACATCATTCCCATACCAAACCGAATTGCTGCAAGTTTTTCATACTGATGGAGGAGATTGGTTTGAAATAATCCAACCGTCATATTAAGTGGAACGGGGAGATGAGCAGGAAGTAAAATATTCTCCGATCACGAATGCATATTTTTGGGTTGATAAAAAGATCGTGGGACTTCCGATCTGCGGATTTATCGGAACATCTCTTGAATGGTGTTTTACG
>JANYLL010000049.1 GCA_025357895.1 Ignavibacteriota bacterium | reverse complement strand
CTTCGAGAACAACCTTCGCTTTAAAGTCCGGACTAAACTTCCGGCGTGTGCTTTTTTCCATGATCTGACAAATAGTTTTGTTGGTGAATAATTCCACCGTAACTACCTGTCCTAATTTTGGGGGACATCATAGAAGTAAGCATTCCCTGAAGTGAGAACTGTCCGCTTGCGCTGCCATTAGCTGTCTGAGCAAACGTGGAAGTCGTAACTGCCAATAATAGGAAAAACACTGTTGTTAATAAAATAGTAGTTCTTTTCATGGTCTAATAGGTAATATAAATAGTTAACACAAATTCAGTATCCCCTTGAAAACGAATTTGTCAAAAGTAACTGAGTGATATGTTCTGAATACAATATTCAATATTACATGGATTCCCATCTATTTCACGAAATAGAGCAATCCGATATTTATATCGTCGATTATAATAAAGTTATTAAAAATAAATAAAAAAACTACAAACAAACGGGCTGAATTGAAATTGCAAATTATGGAAAGTGATTTATTTCAATTCCTTTTGAATTTTTGCAGGCAGGCCTTCCTTAACTGCTTCATAGGATTCCTTAATAAGTTCGGTAAACTCTTCGGAGTTTAAGGCATTTTTCTTTTTAACGCAGACCCAGCCGAAGCGCCCGGTATATGGAGCGCTGACAATACCCTCGCGTTCTATAAGCTTTGCGTAATTTTCAGGAGTACACTTAAACGAGCAGCTAAAACCCGAAGTTGGGTTGAGGCTGGTAGTAGCAAACATTTTATCTCCGATGCAAAAGCAGAGATCGTTACCCCATTTGATATCTTCAAAGGCATGGGGCAGGCTAAGGCAATATGTTCGTAATTCTTCGACGTTCATTAATTTTAGACTTTTTTTAATTCGTTCTTTTCCCGATTATTCGGTAGAATGACTTATTGCAAACATAATCAATAATTCTCGGATGGATATGGATTTGGTGTTTACGATAGACTTCGGCAACCGAGGATGATTCTCAATCGTTGTATAGATCGCACATGAAAAAAAGATATTTTATACCCATCCTTCTGCTTTGCTGCGCCATCTCAGCGAACGCGCAAATTCCGGTTTCCGATTCGCTTCATACACCATTTACTATCAACTTCCGCGGATATTCCGGCGATACGGCAATTGCGCTGAATGGGCTGAGAAGAGAACTTGCAGATATTCTGCCGAATACAAAATACCGGCGCATGACGCCAAGCTGCAAGATCGTTTTTTACGAACCGGATAATTCATTGCATCCGATCTACGCCGTAAATCCTTCTCTGGCAGTACTTCCGGCATCCGTCGAAAAACTTTTTACTACTTCGGCAACACTTTGGGCGCTTGGATCGAATTATATGTTTGCTACAAAGCTTGTTCTTACCTCGCCTGCGCGTATCGAAGGCGGCGCTGTCATCGGCAGTGTGTATTTACGTCCCAGCGGCGACCCGACACTTCGATTAAACGATTTTGATCAACTTGCCGATGGATTAAAGGCAAATAATGTGCACGAGATCGAAGGTGACATTATCAGCGATGAATCCGATGACGACATTCTCACGCCGGACGCTAAAAAATATTTTGCAGAGCAGAGCGCAATTCCGGCAACAACAGTTATGGATTCATCCTCTGATCCTGCCGGAATCGATTCGACTTCCACGGAAGATCAAACCGATAGTACTAATAACGATCTTGCCGATGAGGAAACTGAGCCGGGATTTCTTTCTTCATCTCCGAATTTTTTTATTGATCGTAATGTCATCTCTGTCAGAGTTTCCGGAGGAGATCGGAAAGGAAGCGGAGTACATGTTTCGTTCTATCCGCCGATCTCTACTGTGCGCATCGTTAATCATGGTGGGACAAGTGCACCAATGAGGGTTTCAAAAAAGAGAGTAAGAATAGGAAAAGGGCGTCATGCGAGGTATCGTATTGTTAAAATACGCTCACGTTCAGTCTATACGCTTCGAGCATCTTCACTGGGCGGTGCAAAAGACGATCTTCAAACGATCATGATAAGCGGACTTATTCCGGCGCACATGACTCGCGTGTACAACGTACCGATCCGTAATGTTCCGCTTGCTATGGCTGCGCTTTTAAAATGGAAATTAGAACGGAACGGTATTCATGTCACCGGAACTGCTCGCACGGGCAAGCCTGCAAAAGGCAAAATACAATTTACGACGCTTGCATCAAAAGAAACACCGTTACTCGAACTATTAAAGCAGACAAATAAACGCAGTGACAATTTTTTAGCTGAATCAATGTTTCGCAAACTTTCTTCGATCAGTGATGTGACGGCATCTAATCCTGCCGAGCGTTCGCGTAAATTGATAAAATCCTGGCTCTCGGTAATACATTGTGATAATGGAGTATGCTACGATGGCTCCGGACTTTCCAGGAGCAATCAGACTTCAGCCAATGCCGTAATTGATCTGCTTCATGGAATTCGTATTCGTCCGACGATGTACACTGATTTTATTACAACAATGTCAATTGCAGGAGTTGACGGAACTACCCGTAATAGGATGATCGGAACTGCGGCACAATTCAATGCACGGAGCAAAACGGGGACGCTTAATGGTGTTACAGCACTTGCGGGATTCGTGTCGACACAAGATGGACAGTTAGCTTCCTATTTTATCACGATGCAGAATTTTGGAGGTGGTGCAGCAGGCTATAAGGCTATCCAAAACCAGATCGTTCAGAAATTAGCTTCTTTTCGATATGTTGACTATGTTGCGAAATACGGGCCGCTCCAGATGCCTCCTCCTACGTTAACGGCACCGGATTCGTT
>JANYLL010000034.1 GCA_025357895.1 Ignavibacteriota bacterium | reverse complement strand
ATTGTCGAATAAACTGGCCCTTTAGGCGGATAATATATCTTATATTTCCCACGTCCCGAACAAAATACAGGCAAAGCAAAATTACTTCCTTTTGAATCAATATTAATGCCTACACTATCCCAATGTCTTCCCCCATCTATTGTTGTAAATATTCTTTCCCTGCCCCAACCCACAAAGACTGTGCCTTGAAAATTTGCATTTTCCTGAATATGTATAATACCATTTGCTGAATCATAAAAATTCATATCTTTCGCAATACCCGCAATATGCAAGTTCTGACTTTCCCAAGAATTTCCTCCATCAAAGGTTCGTAAAATGATTGCTGAATCTTCATAACCATTAACCTTATCATAATCCTCCTTTAATCCAATTCCTACTGCATTATTACTGTTTATTTGTTGAATTTTTGTAAAATAACTCGTCACTCTCAGATTCGAATCAATTGGTAAACCAGCATCCTGCATAACCCAACTTATTCCAGCATCAGTGGAACGCCAGAATTTCAAATAAATACGCTGAGCTGAATTATCTACGAAAGTTCCACAAGCAGTACAGACATTATCTGAGCAGGAAATTGCTTCAAAACAATAATCATAACGACCGTCATAATCAGTATGGATAGTATCCCATAAAAATTGGGATTGTGCAGTAGCAGAAAAAAAGAAAAGAGGAATAAATAGAAATAATTTTCTCATGTTATTCGTCCCTGATCATTAATTTACCCAATTTTTGATGATCTCCGGTGCTCATTGTATAAAAGCCTGGGCTTAGTCCATGAAGATCAAAAGAAATATTCTTAGTACCGAATGTCAGTTTATTACGAATTTCTCTTCCAAGCATATCGTAAAGTGAAACTGAATGAAGTGGGATATCGGATCGTATTTGCACTTCCGTTTGAGCAGGGTTCGGAAATATTCTGATTCCCTTATCTCTTATTATTTGCTCCGGTACAAATGAACGAGTGATCGTACCTTTTAGTATAAGACTTGCTAAATCTATTAATCCACTTCCAACGATCACCACTGGGCCGTTGCTCGTCCAAGACAAACCCGTACTTTCTGTTATTCCATAAGATGTATCCAATTGCCATTGATTTTCATTCCATGATTTACCAGCATTGGTGCTAAGCAGTAATTTTGGCAGATCGAAAGTTGCGGCGATAACCGTATCATTATAAATCTCAGTCATATTATTTACAATGCCTGCCCAAAAATATCCATGTTTTGTTGTATCAATTCTACTTACGTATGGTTTCTCCCATGATAATCCACCGTCAATAGTACGACTTATTAATGCATGATAAATTGAATCCATAAAATATCCATAAGCAATAATCGTATCCATTCCATGAAAACGACAGGAATTAAAAAAATAATTTTGCCAATTAGGAGTGTGTACAGAGTCTACAATTGATTTTGATTCTTGAACAGTTTTCCAATTATCCCTTGTAGTCAACACTGAGCCAATACCTGTTCCTCGAATAAATCCCAGGACACTAAATTTTCCGCTACCAAATGAATGGCAAGTGGAAAAGTATCTCTGCTGAAAATCAATGCCTACGGATTTCCAATGCATTCCCCCATCCGAAGTTGCAAATACTGGGTTAGCCATATCATTGCATGTAAATATGCCAGTCATAGGATCTGAAAAATGAACAGATAGTAACTCGGTATAGGTGTTGCAATCTTGTTTTATCCATGTTTCACCTCCATTAAAACTATGCAGCATCACTTGATATTTTCCAATAGCAACGATATTTAAACTATCGATCTGCTGAACTTGAATAAACAAATTAGTATTGCCTGCTGCATCATGAAAATATGGCAGATGAGGATTTTGAATATTCCAGTTAATGCCACAATCGGTACTATGCCAGAACATCATCATATTAAAGTGTGATAAATAATCAAAAACAATACCTGCTGCAGTACAATCATCACCTTTACAGTTAAGTACTTGAAAACCATTCTGAAAACGCCAATCATTATCTGATAATTCGACTTTCCATAAATACTGTGCCGATGCTCCTGATGTAATCATCAGGAGCAAGCATAACGTTAAAATTGATGTACTTTTTCTAAGCATTACGGTCCACATTTGGGGCGGCGGCAATCACCAAGATTTTGGTATGGATGGGTTTGCAAATCTAAACAAGATGGCGATCCAACAGAAGTATATGTAGGATTACCCCAAGAATTACCTCCGTTCTGATAACATAAGGTTCGCGTCATGATACAATATGCTTGCAAGTCATCGCAAGCTCGGAAGTGCTGCGTTCCATCGTTATCGATTTGTACAAGAGCAAAACAAGACGGAAGAAATACTTTATAGACTACTGGTAAATAACCACTACATGGTGGTACATATTGCCCACCGGGATAATATTTATCAGGATTATTCTCTAAGTAATTGAGCAAGTCCTGTAAGGTTAAACCACCACAAGGAATAAATGTAAAATTATAGAAAGATACTTGCCACATTGATTGGGTTATTGTAGGTTCACATAAGATATTTCGATAACAATATTGTGCTGTGAATGTACAACCTCCTATTGTAAAGTTTGTGTAATGGGACCTGTCCACCCAGGAACGGTTCCACCACATAGCGTAGGGTTTCCGGTAGTATATCCATCCAGAGTTGCACCGGGGCATTGCGCCTTAGAAGTACTGGATAATAAAAAAAATGCGAGAATAATCCCTGCAACTCTTTTAATCCATTTCGATTTCAAAAAATACGATAATTTAATACAATCTAACATAATTATTCTTTGTCTGAGTTCATGAAAAAAAAGAATAAAATTTTTGCAAAAAAGCAAAAATTTATCCCGGAAACGAAACTTATAGATACCTGGGTATCTAAGTAATAAATAGAAAAAAAATTTGGAAATTCTAAAGGAGGATTTACCGCATAATATTTGCGGAGGGGGGGAGGAGTGGTACAGTTTAAAACAAATACTCATAGGTATTATTAACTTGCTCTTACAAATATACGACAAAATTGACAACACACACTTTAAACCAAAATATTTTTTTATTTCACACCAAATGCAACTCGATCGGGCAATGATCGCTCCCTAAAATTTCCATCCTGATCGGAGCTTCCTTGACCATCGGAACGACATCGGGTGTTACCCAGAAATAATCTATGCGCCAGCCGACATTACGTTCGCGGGCACGAGTGAATTGGTCCCAATAGGTGTACCATTCAGGCTCTTGATTAAACGTACGGAATACATCGACATATCCCATCGAAGCAATTTTATCAAGCCAAGCACGTTCTTCCGGTAAAAATCCGGTGTTCTTTGAATTTTCTTTCGGTCGTGCAAGATCGATCTCTTTATGCGCTGTATTAAAATCCCCTGTCAAGATAAGTTTTTTCCCTTGTTTACGAAGAGTTTCCCATTTTGCAAGCATATAATCGTAGAATTCCAACTTATACTGAACACGTTCGGGACCTCTGCCCCCATTCGGATAATAAATATTATAAAGCATAAAATCATCATACTCCGCGCAGATGACCCTTCCTTCTGCATCGAACCTTGGTTCGCCGCAGCCTATCGTTACTTCTCTCGGAGTGGTTTTCGTATAGATCGCAACTCCGGAGTAACCTTTCTTTTCGCCAAGAACAAAATATGAAGTATAGCCGGGAATATTTTTGAGCGCATCACTGAGTTGATCCACATGCGCCTTGGTTTCTTGAATACACATAATATCAGGCTTTTCCTTATTCATATAATCAAGAAAACCCTTGCGCTCAGCGGCACGGATGCCATTAACATTCCATGAAATGATCTTTGTCATAGTTCTTAGTTCTTAATTCTTAATTTTTTTAGCACCGCATCAATGCCGATAATACTTAGTGTTACTAAATAGGGATCGACTTTGATAGCTCTGTGACGAGACTGCGTAAAGAAAATTACAGCAATCGTCGTAGAATACAAAAATAACGAGATCAGCAATGCTTGTCTCGATCTTGATTTTAATGAATATAATCCATAAAATCCGAAGATCAATAAAAATAATGAGGCGATCTTATATCCGGTAATCATCCATTCGGAAGCAGCAATACTGCCACCTGCAAGATCACGCTGCCACCAATGGAAATATAATTTCTTGATCCAAAGTTTCGATGCCTCTATTGGATGAGCAAAAATCCAATCGCTGGCAACTGCGAATAAATACGAATCTCGCGTCACATGTGAAGGATTCAAAAGAAAATACTTTGCACGAGCTGAGTCCATTGCAATACTTTCAGCAGTTGCAGGTCCTTGTTGAAACTCACCTGTTGCCTGAGGATTATTTCCCATATAAAAATTGAATCCTGAATTCGCACTCACTAATACAAATGAATCGAATTGGACATAATTCCTGATCGTCCAGGGCAAGACCATCAATAACGCAATCGCAACTGCGACGAAATAGCCAACCAATTTTTTTCTTCTGTCAATTGCGTTCTTTGCATAAAAAAGAAGCCAAAGTCCGAAAAAGACAATACCCATTAAAATATCCGGGCGAACATATATCTGGATTCCAAACAAAACTCCGAGTATGAGCCAGATTTTTTTGCCGGGACGTTCATTTGCTTCATCCAATGCCAAGACGGTAAGAGCAATGAAAAGCAGATTTAAACCATCCGGATCAGGCTTCTGGGATAAAAGCCACAAAGGAATATAAAAAGCGAGGGCAACAAACCCTGCAAGTGCGATCCCCGGAGATGTTATTCGACGGAAGAAGCGATAAAAAAAATAGTTTGCGCAATGAAAAAATATAAGACCGATGATCTGACTGATAATTAACCCACCTCCCAATGAAATGATAGCAGCATGAAACCAGACATACAAAGGCGGGATGTAGCAAGTTGGAGCATAGACAAGATCAAATGGATAGGCATAAATGAACCCATGTCCTGCTGCTAACTCCCGTGCGATCCAATACGGTTCGCCAATTCCAACTGGCGGCCGAAGTGTTGCCAGTTGAATTATAAATACCACAAAGGAGATAACGAGCAATGTTATCTGCTCCTTGCGTTTTGTTTCTGTGAGAAAATTTAGTTTATCGAAAAGCACAATTGCCTAAAGTATGGGGAGCAGCAATAATTCACTGCGATACGAAAGCACTTCCAAAAGATCAGCAATCACAAATTCACCATCGGTTCTGCATAAGCGTACTTTGACTAATTCAGCGTTTAACGGCAAAGAAGACACCGCTAAAGCTGCACGAACATAGTTTTCCGAATATCCTGATCTCATATTGCCAGTTTCAGATGTATGAATACCGCTTTCAAGAAGTATATTTACGACTGATCCATTTTGTTCTGAATAAAATTTTTGACGTTTCTTCTCTGATAGAATCCGAAGCATAGCATTCCGCTCTTTGCGTTTTTCGATCTTCACCGGATCACCCATCATTACTGCCTTGGTGTCCGGACGTTCGCTATAGGTGAATACATGAAGGTAAGAAATATCAAGACTGCGAATAAAATCATAACTCTCAAGAAAATCTTCATCACTTTCCCCGGGGAATCCAACAATGACATCGACTCCGATTCCCGCATTTGGCATAAGTTCTTTGATACGTTCAATTCGAGATCGGTAAAGATCAGCCGTATATCGCCGTTGCATAAGCTTCAAGATGGGGGCTGAGCCTGATTGAAGCGGAATATGAAAATGGTGACAGAATTTCTTTGATTTCGCAACAAGTTCGATTATCTCATTAGAAAGAAGATTTGGTTCGATCGAACTAATACGGATTCGCGCTGTGATCTTTTCGTCATCGTCAATAGCTTTTACAAGATCATAAAAGCTTGTGCCGATCTTCCTTCCGAAATCACCTACATTTACTCCTGAAAGTATGATCTCACGAAATCCGTCATCGGATAGTCTTCGTGCTTCTGAAACTATATGATCTATATCAGCCGAGCGTGACTCTCCGCGAGCCATTGGAATCGTACAGAATGAACATGTATAATCGCAGCCGTCCTGTACTTTCAAAAATGCACGAGTCCGTTCATCGGTATCGGCTGTCGCGGCAAGATGAAATTCGGTTGCTTCGTCGATCGGAGATGAAAATATCTTCGGTGCAGAAAGTTTTTCGAAAGAAGTAATGTGCGAAAAAAAATTAAATTTCTCCTTCGCACCGAGTACAACATCCACTCCATCAATACTGGCGATTTCCTCAGGACGAAGTTGGGCATAACAACCTGTTACTGCAATGAACGCTTTTGGATTCTGCCGTAAAATTTTGCGCACAATTTGCCGGCATTCTTTTTCCGCATTTGCAGTCACCGAGCATGTATTGAGAAGATAAACATTTGCATTCTCGACTGACTGAGTAACGTCCCAGCCCTGCGTTCGGAATTGCCCGACGATAGTCGAGGTTTCGGCACTGTTAAGCTTACATCCAAGTGTGTGTGCGGCGATCTGCATATTGTGGCATTAAACGCGAATTTCAGGGGATTTGTCCCTAAGGAGAATTGTTGAAATAGTCTGTCAAAAAATAAATATTTACTTTAATGTCAATTTCTGAACATCACATCCAAACTACGAGAACAGCACGCTATTATTCATTAGGAACGCATGAAGCAGAGATCAATGAGCTTTGGTTTGTACTTCATGGGTATGGCCAGCGAGCAGAGGCTTTTATCAAGAACTTTCTTCCCATTGCACGTGAAGATACGCTTATTATTGCTCCGGAAGCTCTTTCACGTTTTTATACAAAAGGATTTGCCGGCGATGTCGGTGCTTCGTGGATGACTCGCGAAGATAGGATAAACGAAATTGTGGATTATACCCGATATCTCGATAATCTCTATGCTGAGGTAAGTTTTACACTTAAGAAACCACCTCAAAAAATTATCGGACTTGGCTTTTCACAGGGATGCCCGGCTTTATTACGTTGGCAGTCAGAAGGAAAATCTCCGCTGAATGAAATAGTCTTATGGTCGGGCGATGTCCCGCGTGATCTGGCATTTGCAAAATTTAAATCGAATACGGAAAAATCACGGAAATGGCTGATCTATAGTAAAACCGATGAATTTATTACTCCGGAAATTTATAAAGAAAGCCAGGAGCTTTATCTATCAAGCGCAATACCTTTTGAGATCATGAACTTCGAGGGCGGACATAGAATACCGGATACGCCTTTGAAAGAACTCCGGTCAAAGTTTTAGTACAAGGGAATCCGAATCACCTTTCCATAGTTTTACATCGCCTTAAAATTTTTAGCTTTTCGCTTTTGGCTTTTAGCTTAAAACCGGGCCCTTAGCTCAGTTGGTTAGAGCAGTCGACTCATAATCGATTGGTCGCAGGTTCAAGTCCTGCAGGGCCCACAATTTCCAACCTATGACCGATAATCCTTTTGCGCAGCCACATGAATACTGGATGCGCTTCGCTTTGCGCGAAGCGGAGAAGGCTTACGAGCTTGATGAAGTCCCCATCGGATGCGTGATCGTCAAAGATAATGCCGTCGTAGGCAGAGGTTATAATCAAACTGAACAGCTTAAGGATTCGACAGCACATGCTGAAATGATCGCCATTACAGCTGCGAATGGAACTGTCGATTCACGATTTCTGACCGGTTGTACAATGTACGTAACGCTTGAACCTTGCCCGATGTGTGCAGGGGCATTAGTGAATTCACGAGTAGAGCGGCTTGTCTTCGGTGCCTATGATCCTA
>JANYLL010000397.1 GCA_025357895.1 Ignavibacteriota bacterium | reverse complement strand
GCTTCTCAAGTACTAAAGGAAAAAGCGAGTTCTCTTCATCTATTTCATGTCGAGGAGCGACATTCACAAGAAAATCCAAAAGCTCACCCCACTCCTTATCTTCTTTAATACTTTTTATAACGCCATTCGCTTCAGCGCTTTGCCAAAGTTTTTCCAGAAGATTGATCTGCGTCGTGATGAGCGCATGGCAATCCCGAAAATATTTTATCGGGTCTTTATATTTATTCGGATCTGGTAACTGAGGCATTGACTTGAGAATTAAAAATGTAAAATTAAAAATTAAAAATTTGGGGAATGCTATATTCTGGTTTATTTCTCAATTCACAATTCTTCATTCTCATTTTTTATTTTGGATTTGCTACTATTTCTAATTTCTTTGTCGATTCGGCGCGAGTAGCTGTTGCTTTTAAAGTGAAATCGCGCGATCGATCGAGTACAACTTTCATGCCGCCTGAATCGGGAACAGGTGTTCCATCGAGTGTGACTTTCTCTGCTCCGCGGACAACCCATTCCAGAAGCACCGTATCGCCGCGAAATGGCGCTTCGGGACGAGTATCAAATTTCACGATCTGCGGAACAACACCACCACAGCTACAGAAAAAAACTGCTCCGATGAGGAAGACAAACGGAATTATTTTTTTCATTGCCTTCATACTGATTTCAAGCATTGTGTAAACCCCTCGATAAATTTTTCAACATCATCCTTCGATGTATAGATATGCACGCTGAAGCGGTTTGCCTCAAGTCCGTTTTCAGGGACAATACGTGTACGGATCTTATATTTATTTTCAAGTTCATGGGCAAAGTCAATATATCGTTTGCTGTTATTAAGTTTTATTGTTGTTACACCGGACATCATGTGTGACGGAGTCAACATTTCAAATTTTCCGTCGGCAAGAGGCAGTAATCCTGTGCGCAATTGTTTTGTAAGCTCGAGAACTCGATTTTCAATCTTTGCAAAACCAATCTTCTCCTGCCATTCAATTGCAGCTTGTAAACCGGTGTAGAGTGATGAGCTTTGCGTAGCGAAACGGTAGCGGCTGGCAGTTGGCAAGAATTCCAGATTGCCATTCGAAGCATTATAATCCCAGTGTTTATCAGCTTCAGCACCTGACCATGTCGGCATCACCTGCTCACGAAATTCTTTTGTGATGTAAAGGAATCCAGTTCCCTTCGGACCTAAGAGCCATTTATGACCGCAGCTTGCATAAGCATCGCAGCCAATATCTTTTACATCAACTTGCAACATTCCCGGTGGATGCGCTCCATCGATAAAAAGATATGCACCTTTTAAATGCGCTAACTGAGCCAAGCGTTTCACGGGTAATAAATATCCCATCGTACATGTAAGATGCGGAACGGCAATGATCTTCGTTCGCTTTGTCATCGCTTTTTCGAAACGCTCGAGAGTAATATCGTCGCTCGGATCAATCTCGACGAATTTCACAACTATTCCGTCTCGCTTTGCTCTGGTAAGCCACGGAACGGCTCCACCGCCATGCTCTTGATTTGTCAGGAGCACTTCGTCTCCTGCCTGGATTCTCAATCCGCTTGCAATGATAGAAATTCCTTCGCTGACGTTATGCGTTGTTGCAATATCATCACTGGATGCATTTAAAACTCTTCCGATGGATTTATTAAGTTTCTCATGATCGAATCCATAATCGCCGGTGGCATCGACATGTTCGATCTGCTTCGTCACTGCTTCGGTAATGGCAATCGGGCTCGGACCCATAGTGCCGTTATTGAAGAATAAAAGATTTTTTGTTATTGGAAATTGGCTGCGAATGGATGCCCAATAAGCTTTTTCCGGATCAGATAAATTAATAATTTCATCGGCATATCCTTTGCCGGAGACAGAGCTAAGAGTTATTGTCGCTGCTGCAGGAGCGAGTGCCGAGAGTTTGAGAAATGATCTGCGATCCATTTATAATATTTTATTGAATCGTCACTGCATGTGACCTCAATATTACTACCGGTAAGTTATAGCCCGGTTGATGTATGTAATAGAACACGTCGTCTTTACCGAAAAGATTCACTTCATCTTTCTTCTCAAGGGTGCCGACCGGTTCTGTCATTGTCGTATCCTTATAGATGATCGTGTACCTCACAGCCATAATTCTTCCAATGAGTGAATCAGTTTGTCCCGCTGAACCATACAAGACGGGCTGCTGCAATGTAACGGCTGTATCAATTCCGCTTCCTGTAAGCCTGAAATGCGAAATTGGAGTTTTTCGGACTTCATCGATCTTTATATAGGCAATGCCCTGATCATTAACCTGCAAGGGCAAAGGGGCTAATTCTGTATTACAAGAAAGGCATTTTAATACCGGTGAGCCGGCATTTGGCGGTGAAAATTCCAGCCGAATTTTATCTCCTTCCCATCCTATACGGGCAGTATGATGAGTTGCGCAGCTACTCAGAAGTAAAACTGCGAAAAGAATCATGAATCCTTGTTTTTTCAAAGTCAAAATCAAAAGTAAAAAGTCAAAAACCTATTCTTTATCTCTATTTTTGTTTTTCAGTTTCACAACAATAGCGCCAAGAATATTTTTAATTTCAAATGATTCTTGTACGATTTCTTTTGCCCTTTCACCTGTTATCATATTTGTTGCAACCATCAAACGCAGCCAATGGTGCGTTTCTCTTGCTTCTTTGAGTGCAACAGTATATTTATGGATGAAATCGGCATTGCTTTCACCGGATACTGCTTCTTCACACATCGATCCGATAGATGTCCCTGATCGTAGTACTTGTTTTCCTAAAACATAATTTTCTGCACGTTTTGTATCCAATGATCGAAAAAGCGAAACAATGTCAACCGAGAATTGGAATGTTCTTTCTTTAATATCGAATATTTTTTCTTTTTTCTCCATACAAAATTTTGACTTTGGATTTTTTACTTTTGACTTTATTTTCAAATGCTGTATTTAGTCGCCACACCCATCGGCAACCTTGAAGATATTTCGCTTCGGGCGATCCGAATCTTAAATGAAGCGGATATTATTGCCTGCGAAGATACGCGTCATGCGCGAATCCTCTTCGAGCGTCATGGTATCAAGCCGCGTCGGCTTGTCAGCTACCATTCGCATAACGAACAGGCACGCGCAGCAGAACTCGTCGAAGATCTTCGCACCGGAGCAAGCGTTGCTCTGATCACTGATGCAGGCACTCCGGGCATATCCGATCCGGCATGGGCAATTGTCCGCGAGGCGATCTTAGTCGGAGTCGATGTTGTTCCGATCCCAGGCGCATCGGCAGTCATTGCCGCACTGAGTGCCAGCGGTATCGATACGAATCGCTTCGTATTCGAAGGCTTCCTTCCATTAAAGAAAGGACGCAAACGACGGATCGCGAATGTTGCAGAAGAAGAACGCACAACGGTCATTTATGAATCGCCGTTTCGAATAAAAAAATTGCTTTCCCAATTGATAGAAGCTGCAGGGTCAAATCGAAAAGCAGCTCTTGGCCGTGAGATAACCAAAATTTACGAGCATTTCTATCGAGGAACATTGGAAGAAATATTAAACGAACTTGAAGCAAAATTCCCCAATGATGTAAAAGGTGAATGTGTTCTTATAATTGAAGGTATTGAAAGAAGCTCTAAAGATAAAGAAACAATAGAAGAATAAGATAAAAAAAATATTCTATGAATTTCCAAAAAGAAGATTTTGAAAGCGTGATCTGCGATTTGTGCGGAGCGGATGAATATACCAAACGCTATGAGAAGCGCGGGTTTTGGATGGTGCAATGCAATAAATGCGGACTTGTCTATACGAATCCCAGATTGAAGCAGAAAAAGATCGCCGCTCTTTATGATGCCGATTATTTCCAAGGTCATGGCTTCGATAAAAGTATTGACTATGTTAAAGATGTAAATCAGCATACGGGTGGAAAAGACGGATTTACATTAGAAGATTGGGATTGCGATAATATTATTGCTCTTCTTCGCGAATCACGAACCGCAAACCACGAACCGCGACTCCTAGAAATCGGGTGCGGTACCGGAGTATTCCTGGACAAGGCAAAAAAACATGGATTTGATTGTCACGGATTGGAGCTATCGGAATATGCAGCAAATTTTGTAAGGCAAATGGGCATACCCGTGGAGACAAAATCTATAGAAGACGCTAGTTATCCACCGAATTCTTTCGATGCAGTTGTGATGCGCGAAGTCATAGAACATCTGCCCCATCCTCTGGAATCTCTTCAGACCATCCATTCCTGGCTAAAGCCCGGCGGAGTTCTCTTTATGGCAACAGGAAATTATGACTGCCCTGAGCGCAAACTGCGCGGCTCGGATTGGTTCTATTTTATGCCCGAAGGTCACTTGAATATTTTCAGTAACCGTACTATGCGCAACTACTTAGCAAAGGTTGGCTTCAGCAAAATCAGTGTAACAAACCAAGGCGATAAGTTGATGGACATGCTGAAGAGTAAAGAAATAATTACACCCGGCGAGTCATCTCCGCGTAACATATTCAAGCGAACCGTGTTTATTATTGTACGAAGTGTAAATCACTTCATTTCAAGTGGAATGAGGATCTATGCAGTGAAGTAACATCTATGTTTTTTTATGGTTAAAATGCGGTATATAATCTTAGCTAGCATTCTTCTGGCAACGCATTCCTTTGCACAGCAGCAGACGATGGCAGGGCGAGTTTTGGTTTGTATTAAACCAGAATCAGTTGCTGCATTTCGTTCTGCTTTTGCGAGTCCTGAAATCCATGCTCTCAAATTCAATCCGCAAACATTTTCATTAAAAGATAATGCTTTGATCGCAAATCTTTTTTCTCTTCCTTCGATAGTGCATGTTACTTCATTAAAGCCTCTTATCCCTCAGCACAATGTTGTATTAGAAGACTTGCGCGAACAAACAAATCCGATTCTCTTTCCGAGCAAGAACACCAACGGGATTAGTATAAAAGAGACAGAAGATGTTGCAAAGCTCAGAGCAAGTGAAGAAAAAATATCACGCTGGTTTGAATTATTTTATGACGGAAATATCAGTCCCGAATCAGCGGCGCTCATTTTAAAAAAATCCGGAGTAGTGGAATTTGCCGAACCACGTTATCTCTATCAAACCTGCTTCACTCCAAACGATCCTCGTTTCCCGGAGCAATACTCCCTTCCACTCATACATGCCCCTGAAGCATGGGATATCGTGCGATGTGATTCGACTATGCTTGTTGCCGATGATGATGTTGGTTCGGATTGGACGCATCCAGATCTTGCAGAGGCAGTCTTTGTTAATAAAGGCGAAACGGGTTTAGATGCTGATGGTTTGGATAAACGTTCGAACGGCATTGATGATGACAGCGATGGTTTTGTGGATGATTGGCATGGCTGGGATTTTGCCGGAGATAATGGAACTGCTCCGGATAATGATCCGAATACACCGGCAAGACACGGCACACATACTGCAGGAATCATTGCAGCATCGGGAAATAATAAAATTGGTGTTTGCGGAGTAGCATTCGGTGCGAAGATCGTGCTCTTGAAATGCGGCGACAATGGAGGCGGAGACGTTTCTTTCGGATATGAAGGCATCGTCTATGCAGCTGATAGAGGCGCAAAGGTTGTCAATAATTCCTGGGGCGGGACAAATCGCTCACAACTCGGGCAGGATATTGTGAATTACGCAGCTGCCAAAAATTGTGTTGTCGTGGCAGCAAGTGGAAATAGTTATTCGTTTCAGGATTTTTATCCGTCCTCCTTCGATCATGTTCTTTCTGTGGCAGCACTTGATGAAAGCAGTACGATAACAGGTTTTTCAAATTATAATACTCATGTTGCCGTAAGTGCACCTGGAAATAATGTGCTTAGTACAATTCCGGGTAATGACTATACAACGATGACCGGTACGAGCATGGCATCACCAACTGCCGCAGGGGCGATCACACTTGTTCGTCAGAAATATCCTTTTCTCACTGCTGATCAGGCAATTCAGCGTCTGCGGGTAACGTGTGATCCGCTCACGACGGCACAAGATCTTCACCCGGGATATACAGGCAAAGGACGAATCAATGTGAAACGCGCAGTAAGTGAAGAACCTGTTTTTTCCTCACGATTAGAGAATCTGGAAATCCTTGATGATAATCATAACGGCATTCTCGAAGCCGGAGAAGGAGCAGACATTATTCTCCATGTTCGTAATTATCTCATGCCGTTAACCGAACTTGAAGCAAAGATCGAATATCTCAATGACACTGGCAAATATATCATGCCAAATACTGAAACTGTCCGCTTTGGAATTGCAAATACACTCGATCTGGTACAAAATATTCAGGGAAGTTTTCATATTACCATGGCAAAAAATACTCCTCCGAATTATACCGTCTCGGTGAAACTGACATTCTATAGTTCAGCTCAGGGATATGGTCCTGATGTTGATTATTTTTCTCTTATCATAAATCAGGCGTATCTCAATCTTGATAAGAATAATCTGACCGTCACATTTGATTCCAAGGGCGGCATCGGATTTAATGATCCTCCAAATAATACACAAGGTATTGGGTTTATTTGGACAAAAGCACCTTCATCCGTTTTTATTGAGGTCAGAGATGTTCTATCACAAGCAGGACTTATGATAGGAGTTGATGATTCTGCCCGTATAGTTTCTTCGGCTCCGGGAGAATTCAATGACGCTTATGCAATGCAGGACTATAATATAGTGCGTCCTATCCATTATGTAGCTCCAGCGGATCATAGTAATGCAGTACAGGAATTACATACAATTTTTAACGATACCCATACTGATCCAAGTCTGCAAGTCGGAGTTTCAGTAGAAGAAAAAACGTATGCTTTTACAAAGGATCTTACTGCTAATGCCGTCGTACTCGATTATGTAATTCATAAGCGGATTGTTGATAGCGTAACATACGCTACTGATGCGACCGCTGTCGCACTATTTATGGATTGGGATATTGGCACATCCGGCGGTCTCAACAAAGCATATATTTCATCACTGGATTCTGCTATCAGCGTTACTCGGAGAATGGAAGACCTCTATCCCTTCGTCGGAATTAAACTTATTTCAGATATTCCAAACGGGGCTCAATTGAATTTTTATGCTTTGGATAATAATGGCGCTAATGGAAGCGCTTCCACGTATGACGGTCTGACGCGATTCGAGAAATGGCAGACTATGACTACGGCAAGACCGCTCGCAGGGATCGGAGATGTTTCGATGATCTATGGACTAAAGAATCTTCCTCTTCTTTCACAGGACTCCGTCCGACTTACGTTTGTCATCGGACTGGCGGAAAATGAAGAACTTCTAAAGCAAACAATTGACCAAACAAAAAATGAATGGATTCTCAACAGCGCTGTTCACCCGGTGAGACAATCAAATGATAATACGATCATAATCACACCTAATCCGTTTGGCAATCACTTGCATATAAACTGGCCGAGCACTGCTTCTGCAACATTTGCAACGGTAGAATTATCAGATGCTCTTGGAAGAATTCTCATAAGCCGAAAAGCCCAAGGCAGCAGCCTTGAGCTTACAGGTATTCAGTTGCCTGCCGGTACATATATCGTTACTATCAGGCAAGGTGCAATGCTCCTTGAGCATACACTGATCTGCCTGCCTTAGCAAGTTATTTTACAACCGTTGTTGTAGACTTAGAAGAACGGCTTGCAAATACAACGATCAAGACCAATAAAACAACAGCTGCACCGATGACCAGAATAGCTGTTGACTGATCCATTCCGAGAAAGTATGTTGTCGTTGTTGTTGATGATTTTGTCGTATGAGTTTCCGTTGCTGCATCATTCTGTGCAAGAAGCAGGTTAGCTTTTGCCATAAATGCAAGAACAGAAAAAACGATTGCTGCGATTTTAGTTTTCATATTTTTTATTATTGATGAATTGTTAAGAAAAAGTTGTGCCCCCAGTAATTACTAATCTCCAAGCTTTAGGTTGCGCATTTTCGAATTCAGATCATTTAAACTACCTCTGACCGAATCCATGGACTGATCGAATTTATTTTTAAATTGCTGCCAATTATCCTGACCTTCCGCTTTAAATGTTTCCAGTCTTGCACGCAAGTCTGCATTCTGTCTTTCCAATGCCATCTCCGCGCTATCCAGTGCTACTCTGAGTTTTGCATTGGCCTTTTTTAAACGGGCTTGAAATGATGCAATAGTATCCTGATTACGTGCCAAATCCTGCTCTCTTTGTGTGCGATAGGTTTGGTATTCTGTAACATACGTGGTATTCGCCGTCGTCTGATAGGTTTTTTGGGTATCCTGCACTAATTGGGCTTGTTGGTCCTGATTCTTTTGACAGCTCGAAAAGGTAAGAGCCCCCATCAGCCATACAAGTAATGCAAAGATTCCGAACTGGGATACTCTAACCATCGATTTTTCCGTAGACATATCGTTTAATTGCTTTGGTTCAAATTAAATCTTAGGGGAATCTGAGCATGTTGTGGATGCACCATAAGTTACAGTACAAAAGTACCTAATAGATTTCCTAAATCCATTACATTTTTAATGGATTCGCTTGTAGAATTTCAATCCGCACGGTATAAATATCACCGTGCAAAAAGTCCGTAATAGTTGAATTTATTGGGAAGCTTTTAGCGTTTACTGGTAAAACTTTCTTTATCTATTTATAATCGAGGAGATCATCATGGCGGGAAAAAGCTTGAATAAAGCAACTCTCTTGGGAAATACCGGAAAAGATGCTGAAGTTCGTTATACCAATAACGGCAAGGCTGTGGCGTCGTTTACGATAGCAACAAATGAATCTTGGAAAGATCAAAGCGGCGCCACACAGGAGCGGACAACATGGCATAATATCGTCGCTTGGGGAGGACTTGCTGAAGTTTGCGGAAACTATGTAAAAAAAGGCAAACAGATCTACGTAGAGGGACGCATTGAGAACCGCTCCTATGATGATAAAGACGGAGTAAAAAAATACATCTCTGAGATCGTTCTCACTGACATGATCTTACTTGGAGGCAATGATCGCGGAGGCAGTTCGTCAAATGGCGAACGATCTTATGGCGGAGCGCCTCAGCATACTAACGAGCAAATGGCCTCCCCTGCCGGCGAGTTTGATCAGAGCGTACCGGATGCGGATCTTCCATTTTAAATAATTAATCTTCAGTGCAAGCAGAAAAAAATACTGACCTAAAAGTAGGGCTAACCGTTATTATCGGTTTAGCGCTGCTGTTATTGGGTATTGGCATGGCAAAAGGCTGGCATTTGGGCGGAGTTCATAATATTCTGCATGTGCGCTTTGTAGATGCAGGGGGAATCGCCACCGACGATCCTGTATTTATTCGGGGAATCAATCACGGAAAAGTCACGGAAATAATTTCAGCACCAAATAAGGATGTTGAAGTAACTATGGATATTGATCAAACTGAAATACTCCATAAAGACGCAACTGCCAGGATCCTGATGTTGGAGGTGATGAGCGGAAAAAAAGTCGAGATCGATGAGGGGACCTTCGGAACATTTGATGCAGCAAAAGATACGCTCATGGGTACGTATCCCGGAGATATCAGTACGTTAGTTGCAGTATTGAACTCTATTTCCGGCAGCCTTCCTGCAATCACAAAAAATGTTGATTCTGTTCTTCGCAATCTGACAGATTTCTTCGGCAACGGCAAATTTAAAGAGAAAGCATATTCTGCCTTAGATGATGCCGATCACACACTAAAAGATCTTCGTGCTGTTTTATTGGAAAACCGCGGAGCACTAAAACGCACAATTGATCAAGCAGATGTTCTTACTCGCGAATTAAATAGCACTATAGTATCTATGCGTCCCGGTGCTCAGTTACTGCTTGACTCTATGCGGGTTTTTGTCCGCAAGGCAAGCACGACACTTTCCGGCGCTGATGCTCTTCTTGCCAGCCTCAATGAGATGATGGCTGAAGCGAAAGATAAAAAATCTCTTCTCTACCGACTCACCAGCGATAAGGAAATGGCAAACAAACTGGACTCTCTCCTGACAAACGGGCATAAACTGATAGAACAAATTCGCTTGCAGGGTGTTGATGCAAACATCCGTTTCTTCCATAGTACGACTCCGCAAAAGTAATTTTTTTGTTAAAAAAATGAATGTATTAATCACCGGAGCAACGGGCTTTCTTGGTTCACATACAGCCGACCGGCTTTTGCAGAACGGACATAATGTTCGAGCTTTGGTGCGCGGTTCATCGAGCCTTCACTGGCTTTCAGGAAAACAGATCGAAACAGTTCATGCCAATCTCCATGATCCCGAATCCATGAAGGAAGCATTCAACGGAATCGAAGGAGTTATTCATGTTGCCGGCGTAACTGCATCAAAAACCAAGGAAGGGTTTTATCAGCATAACCAAATTGCTACACGTAACTTACTCGAAGCGACAAAACGATATGGCGAACATGTCAGTCGGTTCGTTCTGATCTCCTCACAAACTGCCGGCGGTCCCTCGCTTGATGGAAATCCCGTTACTGAAGAAACTCCGCCGCATCCGATCACTACGTATGGCAAATCCAAACTTGCCGCAGAAGAAGAAAGCCGCCAATTCCGTGAAGACTTCCCTGTTACTATCCTTCGCTTACCTGCGATCTATGGTCCGCGCGATACTGCTATTCTCTCCTTTTTTCAAACAGTAAATAAAGGGATCAAGCCGCTGATAGGATTTCAGGAAAAATTTATTAACCTTGCCCATGTCTATGATATTGCGCAAGGGATCGAACTTGGATTATTCAGACCAGAAGCGTTAAATCGCACATTCTATATCGGAAGTGACCGGCAATATGGATGGCGCGAACTTTCTAATCTTGCCTCATCGATCATCGGCAGACGCGGACTCTTTGTTCCTATTCCGCATTTTGTTGTTTCCTCAATAGCAGGCATCTCGGAGTTCACTTCGATCTTCAAGAAAAAACCGAGCGTCTTGAATTGGGAAAAACGGCTTGATGTAACTCAGCTTAATTGGATTTGCAGTATTGAAAGAGCTCAGAAAGAATTAGGGTATAAACCTCAGGTAAGAATTAAAGAAGGCTTCGAAGAAACGATCGATTGGTATAAAAAGCAAAAATGGCTATAAATTATTCCGGATTCGAAGAACAGTGATCTTTAATTAGCAGGTTCTGTGGTTCGACTTTTAAAGCAAAGGCTAATTTTACATTATTATCAACGCTGATATTCTCTAAACCCCGTTCCAATCGTCCGATATAATCATGGTGAAGCCCCGTTTCAATTCCGAGTTTCTCCTGACTCCATTCCAATTTATGCCTTGAGCAACGAACGTTGTCGCCGATTATTTGTCTAATGTTCAATGTTATAAGAATATAAGAACTACGCGGTTATATAACTATGAAGACAAACGAAAGATTGTCTTTTTGCACGTTCTATACATCTGCTAATTTGTGCAAACAAATGACTTCGGAGAGTATTGTCTTCATCACTTCCAGCCGAACTGCTCTTTAAATTGAAACAGACAAGCCATTTCAGCATCTTAATATTGCGTAACTTTCGAGATGACGAGCTTGTTTAAACTAATTGGAGCAATTTCACTCTAAGATTGCAAAAGGATTTACTTAAAATGGGTACAGAAAATAATCGGAGTCGGAGGGAATTCCTCGGCAAGGCCTTAGGGGCAATTGCAGTTGCAGCACTAAACCCTCTTGCCGTTTTATTAACGCCAAGAGATGTCCTTGCTGCAGGGAATGGATTCATTATTGATCTTAACTCTCAATCGTATTCGCAATTAAATTCTGTTAATGGATCGTACAGGATAGTAATCCCAAATACGAAAGAAGTTTTCGACAATGGCGATGTATTGCCGTATGCATTCATTGTAACCAGAACCACCTCATCCGCTTTTTCTATTGTTTTAGGATGGTGTACTCATAGGCATTATGAATTAGATCACTACAATGTACAAACAGATCTGATTAAATGCTTGAATCCTGATACCGGGCATGACTCTACATATAGCGTTGATGGAATCGTATTGCACGGTCCCTCGAAAACGAATCTTCCACAATATGAGTACAGTTATCATACAATTAATAATACGCTTGAAGTTTTCATCCCCGGATTAGCAGTGAAAGATGGAGAGGTGCGTATTAATGCTCTGGAATTATTCCAGAATTTTCCGAATCCGGTCAAGGGAGTAACAACGATTCCATTCAAGACACATTATTATTCAAAAGTTACGCTTACTGTTAGCGATGCTCTTGGTCATATCATTGCCGTTCTCCATGATGGCGGATTATCTGCCGGAGATCATAGTTTTGAATTCGATACATCCATTTTCCCATCCGGAACGTATTTTTATCACCTGAGTGATGGCGGAGAAACTCTGACAAAGCAGATGGTAGTGGTGCGGTAATCTGAAATACCGTTCGAATAAAACTTATCTTCCCCAGATGTGTTAGTATTATTGATGAAAATAAAACTCGCTATAATTCTTTCGTTCATTTTCTGCTTTGCAGCTTCTTCTTTCGCGCGCGATGGAGCCAGATGCAACAAAGCGTATGCTGCAAATACATATCATCCATTATATCCTGATCTTCCTAAACGTCCTTTCGATGTGTTGAAGTATGAACTTACTCTCGATTGGCGCAAAATCTTTGAAACTCACTCCCAGAGATTTTCCGGCGTGAATGTTCTTACCATTGCACTCACAGCTTCGACTCCGGATATCACTCTTGATGCCGGTCTCATGAAAATCGATAAGATCACTGTTAATGGCATGAACATCATCTCTGTGCCTCAGCCTACTAGCGATGAAAAATTGGTCGTTCCTCTTCCGTTATCACTGCAGAATCCAGGCACTTCTATTGTACTTAGCATTGCATACCATAAAGATACTGTTTTAAATCAGGGAATATATTTCTTTCCTAAGGGCACCTACGATAGCTATGATAAAGACAGTATCCCTGAAGATATTGCTTATACAATGAGTGAACCGACCGATGCACATTTTTGGATGCCTTGTATAGATCAGCCTAATGATAAAGCAGAATCGGAGATAAGCATTATTGCTCCAAACGGAATCGAGACCTCTTCCAATGGTCGTTTATTAAGTAAACAACCATATACTCCGACATCAACTATTTGGCATTGGAAAAGCGACAAGCCAATCGCAACGTATCTCATGGTTGCTAATGCAAGTAATTTTATCCATTGGAGCAAAACGCATGAGCGCTCTGTAATGAGCGGCGATACGGTGCATCTTGATTTTTATGCATGGCCGGCAGATTATTATCAGGATTCGATCAATGACGGATCAACGTACAATGCTCAATATTTTTTGTCGCGCAGTACTTCACAGATCATGACATGGTTAGAAGCCAGGTACGGCAGTTTTCCGTTTGAAAAATACGGTCAGGTCCCCGTCTCTCCTTTTGCATACGGTGGAATGGAACATCAATCAATGACGACTATCCATCGTCATTGGCTTAGAGGAAACGATCAGGGAATCGCTCATGAAATGTCTCATCAATGGTTTGGCGATAAAACAACGTGCGAAACTTTCAAAGACCTTTGGCTTAATGAAGGATTTGCAACATTTAGCGAGGCGATCTGGGCGGAAGCATGGGGCGGGAATGGATGGTATATGAATATTCTCCGTGAAAAACACGATGGATATTTTAATGGATTCAATACTATTCCTATCTACGATCCACCGGAAAATAATGTTTTTAATTACGCCACGACGTACGCAAAAGGTGCTTGTGTTCTGCATATGCTCAGGCGCATGGTCAATAACGATACTATATTCTTTAATGCATTGCGGGATTATTCGAATGCTTTCGCATATACAACTGCCAACACCTCGCAATTCAGAGATTATCTGGGGCAAAGGCTCGGACTCGATCTTTATGAATTTATTGATGAGTGGATATTCGGAGCGCTTCACCCGGAGTATGACATTAAATGGGCAGAAAGTCAGAATAATATTTTGTATCTCCGCATAAATCAAACCCAAACTGTCCGTGATCATTTTACGATGCCGGTAAGATTCTTCGCCTATCACGGAGCATCCATTGATACATTGATCTTTGATAACTATCTTCGCTCTCAGGGATTTCAAAAAAGTTTAGGCTACCATGTTGACTCATTGAAGTTCGATGAGGATGCGTTAATTCTCTCGACGGATACAGTGAGTTATTCTGCCGGGATCCTTCCGGGCGTTGTGGGAACATCATCACCGCAACACTCCACTTTTAATGTGTACCACGATGACGGGGAGCTACTCTGCACATTCGGTATAACTGAACACACCGCCGCCATCGAACTCTACAATTCAGTCGGGATGAAAATATTGACGTTGCCTATTTCAGGCGGAGAAGCTTCAAAAAGAATTGATACCCACCATCTTGCTTCCGGAGTATATTTCCTTCGATATATGAATGGTTCGGCAAACGAGATTCGTAATATTAATATTACGCGGTAGGAGGGGGAAGATACCTGTTAAATAATGAGCCTATAAGATGCTTGCTATCTCGTGATTACTATGCTTCCGGTTAGATCACTTCCATTATCAAAATGTAATCTGAGATAATATTTTCCGCTTCCTAATCCCGCAGTATTAGTATTCAAGTACCGGTACCCGATATCATAATGTCCACAGGCAATACCTGAGCGTTTATAATTTCCATTTTCATCTAAAATATCAAGAGTGATACTACTTTCGGCAGGTAAATATATTTTTAACTCCACGCTCGATTGAACTGAGGGATTTGGGTGAGCTGAAACAAAGGAAGGCATCTTTCTATCAAGCATAAAAGAAGATATTGTACTATCCCCACACTGTGGATCGACGATAAACTCCGTCACGGGTATCGTACATAAAGGCAATGGAGCACTATTGGAAATTGCGAACGTATCTAATCGAACAGGACATGACATATTCCGGGAAAGCGTTACGCCCATACGTAAATATATAACCGGCAGCGTGAGGTCCGAATCTTGCGTAATAGGCATTTTAAAATCTACAGTGCAAAGAATCCCATTCGGCTCCGGAATTCCGATCTTAACTGTTCCTGCTGCGCTAAGTGTCCCATGTGTTAAAAAACTGAGATTCGCAGGAGTCAAGAGATCACCATCGTATGAAAGATGAAATGAATAATGCCTTATCGCAAATGTATCTTTCGTGGGACGAAAATAAACAGGAACAACGACCGTATCGCCGACCTTTGTTTTTTCTAGACTCCCAAGATACGGCTCCGGCGCCGTTGAATGCTTTGCAACAAGAATGATCGTCGTATCAAGCTTTGAAGTACCAGCATGTGCTTTAATATGAATAAGCACATGGCGAGTTATGTTCGAATCACTATGAAAAGTAACAGGGAGTCTGAACGAAGATGATGAAGCAGGTAGTTGGATTCCGTTTACGTTCGTATCGACAGAAAATTCATTGTATGGATTCGGAGCTATCGTAACCGCATCTAAAGTCAAGGAATTACATCCCTGATTATCTAAGGTTATGATTAGGGTTAGCGGCTGGCAATAATGTGTTTCAAGATAAAGCGAATCTTGAAGGAAAGAAAGCGCTATCCCTTTGAAACTCCCCATAAGGTTTCCGTTTCCACCATCGGTCGTTTTCCATACTCCACCAGAATTATCAAACGCATAGACAACTTCACCACGGCAACCAGTTACAACAAATCGTGTATCGCGCGAATTCGAAGGTCCGCCGACATTCACCCATGATGCGCCAAGATCATCGGAGCGGAAAAGACCTTGGTTTCCATTCCTATCCGTTTGAACATAGAGTGTATTCCCTGCACCTGCTATATGTCCTGTAAACGTTAAAAGACCTCGGAAGATAAAATGTGAATTCCAATTTTGACCTCCATCTTGCGATGAATACAAAGTCTGCCCGGGATTAGCGCCGTCATTTTCTGACATTGCAAAAAATGTTTTTGTACCTTTTACTCCGTAGACTGACCAGGACTCAGGCAAAGAGCCTCCGTTATTCCAAGTTACGCCGCCATCATTTGTAAACCAGGAGGCACCGCCGGGCGGACCCAATGTTGCAACTCCATTATTGTCATCAACAAAATCAATGCCATCGCTTCCGGTGAAGCCCCGGTTAAATATCTGACTATATCTAACTCCCCCATCAACCGAGCTCCCTCCGGAATTTCCGAACCAAATTGTTTTGGTCAATGCTTTGCTCGTAGCGTAAATTGAAGTAGAAAGATCGAAATTTCCTTTCGTAAAGTCCTGCCATGATTTACCGCCATCAGTAGTTTTCCAAACTGAATACTCGTTTGAATAAATAGATGCATACCCTGTAAGCCTATCCTGCATACAAATCCTTGTTACTCTGCCCGTGCCTCCGAGAGGCACTGTCGCTTGAGTCCAATTCACTCCGCCATCGCTTGTCCAAAAAACCGCAAGCGGCTGATTTCCAATAAAATTATTCCCAAACTGCCCAAATTGACCAAGCCCGATCATCCCATTATCTGCATCAAAAAAATATCCGCAGCCAGCAGGTGTGCCAAATTGCTTAACCTTGTTCCATACTCCGTATGCCTGCAGATTATGGCAGAATATCAAGATGAAAAGACAATATTTCAGTACCCGGCTCATTATCGGTAATGACACATCTTCATGGTAAATGTTTCAGAGAACCCAAAGTTACGAATAAAACGTATAATAGATGTAACAATGCCCGAAATTTCGGGTTTAATAAGAAGTCGAAGCTCTCGTCTGGTATCGGTAATTTGTCTTATATTTGCATCTGATGGATTTGCGTAAGTTTTTAGTTCTTATTCTTTTACTGCCCCTTGGGGCAGCGCCTCTTTCTGCCCAAAAAGTCCCGTTAAAATCCAAAGAGATCGAAAAACGCCGCATTGCCGCAGACCGGCCAATGGGTTCGGGATTACGATCAATAAAGGGTGATGTGCTCTTTGACATAAAAAATGTCGATATTACCCATTTTCCGGAAATGAGCGTTATCTTCAGCGCTGTCAATAGCAGAAATGTTTTTGTCAAGACATTAAAGAAAGATGATATCATCGTTCTCGAAAACGGTATTCAGCGTCCTGTTATTTCCTTAAGCCTTATCAGCTCTACAAACCGCGTGCCTATTGATATTGTCTTCGTCATTGACCAAACTGCTTCAATGCGCGATATTATCGGACCTATTAAAGATAATATTAAACATTTTGCAGAACAAATACGCGCCAGAGGATTTGATTACAGGTTAGGGATGGTAACATTTTCCGATAGTGTTGAGAATATCAGCCCCGGACTTACCGATGATGTTGAAACATTTAAAACATGGGTGGGAAATATTGAAGCCGCAGGCGGAGGCGATATTAAAGAAAATGCTCTCGAAGGAATAAAAATTGTGACTACGATGCCGCTTCGTCCAATTGCAATACGGCTTGCCATTGTGGTCTCAGATGCCGAATATCACCAGAAAGGAGAAACCGGAGATGGCACAACGGAATTTACGACAAAGAGCATGGGGGATTATCTCTATGAACGCGAAGTGCGCTTAGTAACGGTCTCTGTTCCCGAAAATAAAGGATATTGGCAGATGGCGCAGCTCACCGAAGGAGCAAGCTTTGATCTCGGGCAATCGTTCGATTCTATTCTTTCAGCAATTGCCACCAACATCACCAGTCTTTATGCACTGCGTTATATTTCTCAATCGACCTTAGTCCCTGATTCAGTTCGTATTGATATTCTTCGCTCCGAAGATAAATCACCTATTGCAGGCAGAAAACTTATTGCTCTGGAAGAAGGTAAGCGTTTCGTTTTTGAAGATCTTCTCTTTCAGCCAAATCAATCAGCACTGGCATCCGAATTCGTCCCCGAACTTGAACGCGTCGTCCGCCTGCTTCATGTCAGGCCAAGCATGACGATCCGCGTAGAAGGTCATGCCGATCAGACTGGTACGCATGAAAAAAATATGGAGCTTTCTCTTCAGCGCGCAGAAGCAGTGAAGCGATACCTCATCCAATCAGGCATCGAAATTAACCGCCTGCAAACCATTGGCTATGGTGACAGCAGGCCAATTGCCGATAACACAACTGAAGAAGGAAGACGCCTCAATCGGCGAATCGAGTTTGTGATCCTGACGAAATAATATTTCGTAGCGCAGGCGTCCCGCCTGCATCACTGGTGCAGAAGAGACACCTGCGCTATATTGATAAAAATGCAAAAACCCGTATCTCTTCATCAAACTCTCGCCCTTGAACTCATCCTCGATGCTTACCGTCAAGGATATTTCCCCATGGCTCAGGGAAAGCATGGAGCCATACAATTTTATTTTTATGAGCCTCGCGGCATTATTCCGCTTGATGAACGATTTACCGTCCGCCGTTCCCTCAGGCAGATCATCAGCAAAAAAACTTTTGAAATAAAATTCGATACGGCATTCGAAGAAGTGATCCGCAATTGCGCAAGGCATGATAAAGAATCCGATGAAGGCGTTTGGTTATCGGAGGAGATGATCGAAATTTATTGCGAACTGCACCGAAGAGGCATTGCGCATTCTGTTGAAGCATGGATTGATGGAAAATTGCAAGGCGGCTTATATGGTTTGGCTCTCGGCAGCGTTTTCTGCGGTGAATCCATGTTCAGCAAAAAACCCTTTGCCTCGCAAGTTGCACTTGTTGCATTAGTAGATCATCTGCGCGAGAATAATTTTACTCTGCTCGATGCCCAGATGGAATCCGAGCATCTTCAGCAATTCGGAATGTATTCTGTTTCACAGAATGAATATATGGTAATGCTGAAAGAGGCGATGAATGGGGGTGTGAACTAAAAAAAGCAATAAAGGATTTATAGAGTATGACTATGCTCTTAGAGAAAGCCTTTACTGAAGCTCAAAAACTTGAAGCGCATGACCAAGATGTGCTTGCTTCCATCATTATGGAAGAAATGCTTGCTGAACGCAAGTGGGATGATGCATTTGCCCTCACACAAAACCAACTTGAGACTTTAGCAGATGAAGCTATCGCCGAATTGAAAAGCGGAAAAGCCAAACCGTTGCATTTCAATTAATGATCTCATTTACTACCGAAAGATTTTGGAAAGCATTTGAAAAATTGCCGGAGGATGTTCAATCGCAGGCAAAGAAAGCATACGAACTTTGGCAAAAAGATCCCTTCCATGACTCACTCCAATTCAAACGAATTCATAATAAGCGGTCTATCTATTCTGTAAGAATCGGAATTCATTGGCGAGCCATCGGAGTAAAAGAAGATGAAATTTTGACATGGTTTTGGATAGGCTCCCATGCCGATTACGATAAACTGATTGATTCAGTATAAGATATAGAGTAGTTGCTGTAATTTGCGATGTATGCTGTTTCGCAAAGTGAATATATGAAGATGCTGAATGAAGTGCTGACGAAAAAAAGTTTTTGGCAAAAACTTAACTTAACAAGGAAAAAGTAAATAACGCAATCAGAAAAAATTTCATACAATTTTATTAATGGTAAATTGTTGTATCGATTTTTGCATATATAAGATTTAAGACCGACGTACTGTCTAACGAAGTGCTATAAATCATACCTATATTTGGCGCATAAGTTTGTTCAGTATAGCTATCTGGAAATGAAGAAGCAAAAACGATTGAGACACAACTATCAAAGCTTCCGAGCGGTGTTGTAGTAGAAAAATATTTTTTATGTACTCCTCCCACTCTTCCACCACCTGTAGCGTGAAAGTTTATGCCTAAAACATCTGAATCTTTATAAGAATAAAGATCACCATCAGATGATGTTCTAAGATATACAGTATCTACAGTCTTAGGGAATAATTTCCCAGGTGTATGGAATCTATACATATAATAACTATTGCCGCCTTTGGTAATCGTACCAATGCATTTTTCTGAAATGAGGCTATCGGTAGTATCGTGTGGATAATAAATATATACCATACTATCTCCGATATGCATGGGATTATATTTGCTGAAATCTTCAGTCAATGGCAATGGAAGATTCTGAGTGCTCGAAG
>JANYLL010000267.1 GCA_025357895.1 Ignavibacteriota bacterium | reverse complement strand
GGGCAGCGCTGCGACGGGCGGCACTGCCGGCTGGCCTTTGGGTGGAGGATTCTGCTGGTTCGGGCTATTGGGTTTGTTTGAATTTAAGGGGTTGTTCAAAAGCGGAATGTTAAAGATGTCATTCGTTTCAAGTCCGAGTTTTTTTGCAACCGGTATCGAAAGATCAAACTTCGCATTCGTATAGAGAATTGAATGGTCTGTAGAATTGCGATCAAAGACGAAGTCATATTTTCCGTCAAGTGCGACTTCTTCAAGAGCTTTATTTAATTTATCATAAGCAGGTTTCATCAGCTCTGCCTGCTGTTTGTAAAGCTCTCCGCCGGTACCATACTTTTCCTGGCGGAATGCGTCAATCCTTTTTTTCAGATCGGTAATATCGAGTTCTACTGCTCCGCGCTCTGCATCGGTCATAATAAGTTTTTTTCGGTCGTAGTCATCGCGCTTGCGTTTGAGATCAGCTTCCATATCGCCGACTTCTTTATTCCATTGGCTGACAAACTGATCAAGCCGTGACTCAGCATCGACAGCTTCAGGCATCCGCTTTAATATCTTCGTAGCGTCAATATAGGCGATGCGAGTCTGCCCGTAAGAATCTGATGCCGCAAAAAATACTGCGGCAAAAAGAAAGAGGTAAAATCGGTTTTTCATTTTCTTATCTTCTAAAAAATTATTGTTTACCGGGAAGTTATATGTCCTAATAAGACAAAATTGAATTACTACCCAAACAAAAAGCGCGTTTGCTTATAATAAAGCAAACGCGCTCGTAAATTGTGCCCTTAAAATGATCGGGGGCTTAAAAACTGCACCGATTTATTTTTTCAGCGCGCTCTGAACATCAGATGTAATATCAGTAGCTCCGTCAGAAACATACGCTACATTTCCTTTATCAAGGATGATATCAAGCTTTTTCTTCTTGGCAACAGCGTTAATCGCTTCTTTTACCTTCTCTACAACGGGGTTCATCAGATCCTGACGAACTTTGACGATCTCACCCTTCTGCTGATCAGATTTTTGTGTATTGAACGTATAGATATCCTGCTGCCCCTTATCGAGATCAGCCTGAGCTTTTGCCTGAGCATCTTTCGTCATCGCTTCAAAGCTCTTCTTGTAGTTTTCAGCTTTTTCCTGAAGCGCCTTTTGCATCATACCGAGCGTATCCTGCCAGGATTTAATGATGGAATTAAGCTTTGTTGAAGCAGTCTGATATTCGCTATAACTATCGAGCACTTTCTGCCCATCAACAATGCCCAATTTCTGAGCCGATGACTTCATTGAAACGAGCGATAACATGCCGATAACGGCAATGGCAACTATTGAAAGTTTCTTCATTGAAACCATGTGTAAAATTCCTCTCTGATTGTGAAAAAGTTAAGTAAATGTATTAAATTCCGTTGAAAACGGCTACTGTAAAGGGAAACTCTGCCTGAAAAGTTTCCGATTACTCCGAATACGCTTATTTTACGCAGAAAATCATTTTATGTTCCATTTCGTCCCTTCTTTTGAATCCTCAAGGACAACGCCGGCTTTTGCAAGATCATCACGAATCGCATCGCTCATAGCGAAATCCTTCTTATCCCGCGCTTCCTTCCGCCAGCCGATTATTTTCTCCATGATTGAAGGAAGAACATCCGAAGTCCCGGGTCCGGGGTTCGAAGTAGGAAGAATTCCAAGGATACTTCCGGCAAGAGCATTCCAGATCTGCCAAAGACCAAGGAGCTTTTCTTGTTCTGACTTACTTTCAGAGAGAAGCGTATTGGTTTCCTTTGCAAGTTCATAAAGTATTGCAATGCCTTTTGGAGTATTAAAGTCATCATTCATCTCTTGAATGAATTGACGAACAAGCGGATGCTCAAGTTCTGCCTGATTCAAAGTGCGGACTTCCTGCGTACCAACGGCTTGACAGAGGCTCTGATATGCCGATAGTAATTTCGAATATCCAACTCCGGCGGCTTCGATCGCATCTTTTTTAAACTCCGTTGTACTGCGATAATGCGATTGCAGCAGATAAAACCGAAGCGTCATCGGATCGTACTCTTTATAAAGATCACGAAGATAGCTTGAGTTACCTAGTGATTTGCCCATCTTCACTCCGTCAACAGTTACCATATTATTGTGCATCCAATAACGGACGAATGGTTTGCCTGTTGAGCATTCAGATTGTGCGATCTCGCATTCATGATGAGGAAATTGATTCTCTAATCCGCCGCCGTGAATATCAAAGGTTTCGCCTAAATACTTCATGCTCATTGCCGAGCATTCAATATGCCAGCCGGGAAAGCCCTCGCCCCATGGGGACTGCCACCTGAGAATATGTCCTTTCTCGGCTTTCTTCCATAGCGCGAAATCCTGCGGGTTGCGTTTCTCGCTTCGGGATTCAACTCTTCCGGATGTTTCCTGGTCTTCTGTTTTTCTTCCGGAAAGCTTGCCATATTCTTTATCTTTAGTCACTTCAAAATACACACTTCCGTTTACTTCATAGGCATAGCCTTTTGTGATCAGATCTTCAATGATCCCGATCTGCTCAATAATATGACCCGTAGCCCTCGGCATAATATCAGGCGGGAGGACATTCATTCTTGCAAGGTCTTCTGAGGTACGTCTGGTGAATGTTTCGGCGATCTGCATCGGATGCTGTTTGATCTCTGCGCTTTTTTTTAAAAGCTTGTCCTCACCTTGATCATCATCGTTATCGGTCATATGCCCGACATCAGTAATATTCTGGACATAGGTAACGTGATAGCCTAAAAACATAAGGTAACGGCGCACAATATCAAAGGAAACATAGCTTTTCCCACTACCAATATGGGCATCGTTATAGACCGTCATTCCGCAGACATACATCCCGATTCTTCCCGGATGTAAAGGTACGAATTCCTCTTTGCTTCGACTTAAGGTGTTATAAATTTGTAACGGCATAGTCGGAACACAACGCGGCGATTGTTACGGAGAGTTCAATCTTTTTCGATTATCCGAAATAACTCCTTAAGAATCAGGAGAAATCAGTGGAATCATCCTAAATTTTTATGAAACGCTTTTGGACGGATTTTTGTAATAGGGCGTTCGAATTTCGTATATTTGTATTCAAGTTGTTTATATAATCGATGTTATACTGAGGCATCAGCCGAAATATGTGCTCGGCAGGCGTTAAAGTATGGCTGTTTTTTCACATTTCACTTATTTAAGAGGTAATTCAATGAGGCTTCGTAATTTATTTGTGCTTGGTGCTTTTACGGCTATGTCGTTCAGCATGATCGCTTGTGGCAAGAAGACTGAAGAAGTCAAACCTGCCGATTCAATGATGACTCCTGCACCTGCTCCGGCTCCGGCCCCAGCACCGGCTCCTGCAAAGGTTGATTCGGTAAAAGGCGAGCAGATGAAGAAAGACGCTGATCAGATGAAGAAAGATGCTGATAAAATGAAAAAAGAAGGCGACAAGAAAACTAAGTAATTTTTTTTTCTTTCACTTTAGTAAAAAAGCTCCGGGACTTGTTCCGGAGCTTTTTTCATTAATAATCTTCATTATTGGTAACCGCAGGCTTTAGCCTGCGGTTAAAGCATTTATCTACTTCACCACTGTAACCTGCACCGTATCCGTCCCATAGCCATTTGAGGTGATCTGTAGCATTGCATGAACTGTATCGACAGTCAGCATAGAACGGTCTATACTGATAGGAACCTGTGTATTATCTCCCGTTCCGCTTGAATTTTTTAATATGGGCGTTCCTGCTAACACGTTAATATTCCAATTAAACGGACATGTACAGGTATGGGTTATCGAAATGGTCTTGATGGTATCGCTATGAGCATATACCAGCATCTTCGGAGTGATTATCATTTCATGGACAGTATAGGTAGTGGTATTACTATAGCAGCTAATACACAGAGCAGCACAGATGACAACGAAAAGGAATTTCATAGTAGTCAATAACAAAATTTATCTCCTCCAGAACCCGCCAATAACATACGATGAAGCAAAGACCAGTGCCATTGCTACCACACGATACACCCACATCCAGGTAAGAACGCTGCCGCCTTTATCTCCGAGCGAAGCGGCATGATCACGCATATACACGCTTTCAATATAGGCAAATACCGCCCCGGTTACAAAAATAATTATTGCAACTAAGCGAGGTAAAAATTCTTTCAGCGTCACAGCTTTAGCGCGATGTGATCTTCAGAGGATTACCGATCTGTTGTCCGTTTATAAATAACCTCACAAAATAAAATCCCGGCGTTTTAATGGCAAGCGGAATTTCGTGTGATCCATTTTCCAGAAATCCGGCTTGAACATGATCAACTTCTCTGCCGAGGGCATCGATCACAGCAAGTTGGATATCGCCTTGCGTTTCAAGTTCAAAACGAATCGTGGTGTTCTGAATGAACGGATTTGGATATGATATGATCGAACGAGCGAGAACAGACTGACTCGGTACAGATTTAGGCGGAGGAGTGGTGTCTTGCACCAATGCTACGGCATCAATGTAAAAGCTTGTCGCTCCTTTGCCAAATTGATTTTGAGCCAGGGTAAGCTCAACATAGGTAAAATCCTGATTGGGTACCTGAATGAAATTGAGTCCATCATTGATCACCAAGGGACTCGATTGGGTATTATAGGGATCATGAATGCCATCATCAAACCAGAATGTTATTAATCCTGCTGAGCTATCAACTCCTGCAGCTTTATCTTTCTTTGCCCAGATAAATATCTTTGAACCTGCTTTGATCGTCTGAAGCTTATTGCTATTAAATTTTTTGAATGCAAGATCGATAAGAGGTCCGTTACCGAAAAAATGAGCGTAAATGCTATCGGGTTTCCGAAGAATGACAAGTGAATCGGGAAAGTTATTGAAGGCAATAATTGAATCCGCATAGACAGAGTCGATCTTTGGTCCGACTGCTAATGCATCCTGCGATACAAAAAGAAGAGGAATCAGAAGAAAAAATGCTAAGAGATATTTCATAGGCGTATGATTGAAATTATAGTATATAAATAACCCGCGAGACTCCCCAAAAGTTACGCCTC
>JANYLL010000367.1 GCA_025357895.1 Ignavibacteriota bacterium | reverse complement strand
TGACGACGCAATTGGCAACGGAATATGGCAAGATCTACTTTGGGCAAATTTTTCCGATAACGGAAAATGTGTTATCAGTTGGCGTGATAGACGCAATGGCGATAGCACAGGCTATGAACAAGGCTCGGATATTTATTTTGCAGTATCAACAGACAACGGAAAATCCTTCGGAAAAAATATCCGGTTATCAGATAAGACAGCTCCATTTGCAAAAATTTTGAATAGCGCAGGGAATGACTTTCAATCAACTGTCATCATTCATGATTCAATTTGTGCAACCTGGGGTGATACGCGCAGCGGAAAACTTTCTATCTATTTTGCAAAAGCTGCGCTTGCCGATGGTATTGCAAATGTTGTAACGGTATCGCAAGATAAACATCATTTTTTAGTATATCCTAACCCTGCGAAGACTTCAGTGTCTATAAAATTTATGCTTGAAGAGACGGAGGCAATTGCGTTATCTATATTCGATGTAAGTGGGAAAGAAATTTGGACTGATAGAACAGATAAGACTAATAATTATTCGAAGACAATTGATCTTTCCGGATTTTCTGTCGGAGTTTATACTATTCTTGCCAGGACACCGAATGGAATATTCTCCAAAGAATTTACGATCGTACATTAAAAGAATTTCAATTGCATCTCTGGGATTGAGAAGTTGGAGTCCTGCAGGAGTTATATTTGTACTCTTAAATCGTTATGAAAAAGTCTCTTATAACAATTTTTCTTATTGCTGGATTACTGGCGATCCCCCCTCTTTATGCTCAAACGATGAAATGGAAGGTAGTTGCCCCGAATGCTTTGCAAGTGGGTAAGCAAGTTACAACAGGAAAACCTATATGGGGCGCTATTAAAACATATAATTCCGTAGTTCTGGCAGGTTGGAAGAATATGACTTTATCAACCGATTTCGGTACTACTTGGACTGCTTTGCCGGCACCTACTAATAAGAGTTCAGTTGTGGATATTGATATATTTGATGAACAAACATTTGCCTTTGTTACTGAAGACGCAGCATATTATTCTTCTAATCAGGGTGCTACATGGATTTTACTCAAACGGGTAAACGATGGACGATTTATACTCTTTGACGGTTCGCCAAAGAAAATTATCGTTGGTGAAGAGCTCACTGGCAGAGTTGACCTATTAACAATTGGTGGCACCACACGTATTTTTTCATTCCCGAATTACCCTACTATCATTAGTATGAAACGAGTAGCGGATGGAACGTTACGCGGCAATGGATATAACCCACCCTCCGATGGCGTATTTATTTCAAGCGTAGATGATGGATTTAACTGGACATTGCAGCAACCGACAAGTGGCGGAGATAATAATAGTTTTATTTCAGATCCCCTTGATCCTAATCGATATGTAGTGGTGAATGAAGATTTTATATTCCGAACAGATAATAATGCCGATCTTTTTCTTACAACAGATAATGGCCAAAGCTGGCAGCATCCTTATTCCAATCCATTGGGTCTTGTTGGCGATCTCAATGGAAATTCGACTTCAGGCTGTCATGATTATTTTGTTGGAACACAATCGAATGGAATTCTGCGCTCATTAGATAAAGGATTGACTTGGAACTCTATCGGAGGACCTATAACTGGAATGGATTCCAGATCGATTTCGGCAGTTGATGACAGCCTGATTTTTGTTATTGACCAAACAGGTTCAATATGGTCAACAGATCCAAAAAGCCATGGGGTAAATTCCCCTTCGATTTCGGGAAATCAATTTTTTAATCAATTGAATATTGGTCCATGCGATACTTCCGTTATCGGAAAAATATATTTTTCAAACCAGGGATGTGTGAAACTGAATATTTCCTCACTTCAACTTATAGGCAGCGATTCTCTGGAATATCAAACGATCGGCTCATTAGCCTTCCCTACACAATATCCCGATAGTATAAGCATCCGGTTCACGCCTGCAAAAAGTGGCAAAACGAATGCAAAATTAAAGGTAAACTACTTTGACGGATCATCGGCGATCGTCGATTTGAGTACAAATGTTTTGTCCGGGCAAGTGAAAGTTTCACCAAATGCACTTTTCGTAAAAGACTCTATTTCTTTCTGCTCTTCCGATAGTGGCGCCATTACATTTTCTTCTTCATGCACACTTATTATCACTTCGCTTATTATTAAAGGAATCGACAGCACTTCATTTACTCTTAAAGGAAAAAATTCTGCCGTATTACCGAAGGATTCGAATATCAAAATATATTGTTATCTTCAGCATACAGGAAATCTCATTGCATCTATTCATATTGTTGCAAGCGATGGAAGAACATGGGATGTTCCGATAAAACTTTTTGTAAAAAGTAGTCCGTTGAGAATAAATCCACCTTCGCTTTTTAGTACTGATACTATTGCTTCCTGTGCATTTGATAGCAGCGTACTATCGGTTACGAGTCCGTGCGCTTTTGATATTTCATCGCTCTCAATAACCGGAGCAGATGCGGCTTCATTTATTATTGAGGGAAAAACTTCTGCATCATTACCTGCTGATTCGCTCATTAAAATCATTTGCATTCCAAAGCATTCGGGTACACTGTCTGCAAATCTTCACATTCTCGGAAGCGACGGAAGGATCTGGGATGTCGTCTTGAATCCATTTATCGGTGCAACACCGCTACAATTCCTGCCTCGGTTGCCTTTCGCAAACGATACAATAATTTGGTGTTTATCTGATAGCACAGTAGTTAATCTTTCGGCTTCATGTCCGCTTGATCTTTCATCAATAACTATTTCCGGAGCTGACGCTGCATCTTTTCTGATTTCCGGAAAAAATTCTGCTGCATTGCCGAATGATTCTGTGATCAAAATACTTTGCAACCCGCAGCATACCGGAAATCTAAATGCACTGCTGCATATTATTTCTCCAGATGGCAGAACATGGGATATCCCACTAAGCCTTTTTGCATCGGAACCGTCATTGAAATTTCAGCCTGCGTCTCTTTTTGCGCGGGATTCATTGGAGTTTTGCTCGGCAATTATCGATTCGGTCTTGCTCAATGCATTATGCAATCTCGATCTTGCATCTATTTCAATTACCGGAGTCGATGCTTCATCCTTTGTTTTGAGCGGTAATCAAACGGCAAGCATTCCAACTGATTCGATCATCACCGTTCGTTGTATTCCGCAGCATACGGGACCACTCTCGGCATCATTGCATTTGATCACAGCAGGCGGAGTTACAAGAGATATTCTGCTTTCCCCATTTGTAAAAGAGATAAAGCGAAGGAGATGGCGGCATAAGGAGCGCCCGG
>JANYLL010000347.1 GCA_025357895.1 Ignavibacteriota bacterium | reverse complement strand
AACTTAGAAGTTACCGAAAAGGAACGGCGTTCGCACTGGTGAACGATACGTTGGCAAAAAGATCAATTCTTTTCGATGCCGATGCTGATCTGACTAAAATGATCACGGTGTCCCTTCGCACCGGATTCCAACAGTCACCATCGAAAGATAATGGTAATTTAATCGGAGTCGGTTTAGAATATTTACCTGTAGAAGAATTTTCCATTGCAAGCGGGTTCTCATTTTTTCAGACAGATTCTTATGCTCTGCGCTTCTATTCGAATGAGTTGGATCTGCCGCGGCATCACCTTTTGTATCACTCTATGGCAAAGGCTACCGTTATTACGTGCAATTATCGTATGATCTGTCTTCTGAATTTACGCTTTCAGCGAGAATTGCTCAAACAGCCTATGCTACAACTACAGGAGGCGCGCAGGTTCATAAAACAACTATTGGCGCTCAATGCGACTTTGCTTTTTAATCACTCAGCCCTCTTTTACCTTTATTTTATTAGGACAAAAATACAGTTGCTTCTGTTAGGAAAGGGCTAAATTAAGCATATACATTATGAAATCAGTTGTTTCTTATCTTCTTACCTTTGCAATCATTCCTTTCTTTGCGCTAACTCCGGCATCTGCGCAGAAAAAAGTTAAGCCGGCAGTAAAACTTGCACCGGCACCAATTCAGGCACCGCCGCCAGAAGTTCCGAACGGTCCCACCTATATCGATGTAGATGCACCACCTTCTCTTCCTGCATTCACCTTGAATGTGACGGAATTGAAATTCGGCTCGCAGGGCGTGGGTGTTGAGTCTTGCATGTATGTAACGATCACCAATCCCGGCGGAGCAGCTCAGACGATGACACAGCTTTCAGTTGACGATGAAAAACGGTATTCTATTCCTTCTCCTTCACATCAGATGCTGCCGATAAGCATTCAGCCAAAATCAAGTCTGACCATCAGTGTCTGTTTTAAACCGGAAAAGGTCGGTGAGTTCAAGAGCCGTCTGGTTATTAAATCTGCAATGGACTCTTCTGTTATCCGCATTGATGGTAAAGGGATCAAACCTGAAGATGTCGGCAAATTACCGAAAACAGAGTTTAGTGTAGCGAAGAAAAAGAAGCATGAATGGAATATGAAACTACAACTTGTCTCGCCTGCAAAGATCAACCTTCAACTTTTTGATGATCTGGGAATATCGCAATATTCATTCTTAAACAACGACTTCAAAAATGAAGGACTGTATGAAATACCATTTGATGGTTTGAATAAAGATAAACAAAAACTTCCTGAAGGCAAATACTATCTCCGCTGCGTAATAGAAGAAACCGGACGGGGGAGTCAGGCAACAAAGTACACAAAGGCAATAGAAATCGAGTAGAAGTCAAAAGTCAAAATTAAAAAGTCAAAACGTAGGAGCGATTTTGACTTTTAACTTTTGACTTGTCTTCAATTCTTTTTCCTAAAAATAAAAGAAACGGGTACTCCGTTGAAGCCATATTTTTCCCGAAGTTTATTTTCGAGATAGCGTTTATACGAATCAGGAATAAGATCGGGATGATTCGAAAAGAAGGCGAAGACGGGCGGTTCGGTCTTTACCTGCGTGATGTAATTTATACGAAGGTCTCTTCCCATCACAGCAGGAGGCGGTACGCGTTCGATCTCCGGCAATAAGAACTGGTTCAAATCTTTGGTCGCAATACGTTTCTTGCGCTCTTCATAGACTTGCAAAGCAAGTTCAAGAGGTTTGGTATGGCGTTGGTGAGTAAGTGCGCTGATAAAAACTATAGGAATATGATCGATCGTGCGCAGCATATCACGTACTTCTTTTTCGAATTTGACTGCAGTGTTCGTTTCCTTTTCGACGGCATCCCATTTATTAACGACAAGTACAATTCCTTTGCGCGCATCTACGACATCATTCAGAATTTTTGCATCCTGATTATTCACTCCCTGAGCAGCATCAACAAGAACGAGAGCTACGTCGCATTCTTCGATCGCTTTCATCGTCCGTACGATAGAATAAAGCTCAAGCGCATCGTTAATATATTTCTTTCTGCGAATACCAGCCGTATCAATAAGCGTAAGCTGCTGTCCGTAATAGGTGTAATCGGTATGGATAGAGTCGCGCGTAGTGCCCGCGATTGGCGTAACGATAGTACGTTCCTCGCCAAGCAGGGCATTGACGTAGCTTGACTTGCCTACATTAGGCTTGCCGATAATGGCAAGCTTCATTTTGCCTTCGGAATCCCCACCAGAATCAACAGGAAGTGCTTTATTGAGTTCATCAAGGAAATCACCCACGCCTCTTCCGCTGATGGCGCTGGCGGCAAGAGGCTCGCCTAAGCCGAGAGCGTAAAACTCCACCCGAAGCGTTTCATCGCGCTCATGATTATCAACTTTGTTTGCAATGAGCAGGACTTTCTTTCCGGACTTCCGGAGCATCTCTGCTATCTCCTGATCAAGAGGATGGATGCCGCTTGTCACATCGATTACAAAAAGGATGACGTCTGCTTCGCTGATAGCGATCTCCGCCTGACGACGAATCTGACGTTCAAATATATCTTCGGAGTCTGGTACGATTCCGCCTGTATCAACGACGAGAAAATCACGCCCTGCCCAATCTGCTTTAGCATAAATACGATCACGAGTCACACCGGAAATAGATTCAGTTATAGCACGACGCTCACCTACAAGGCGATTGAAAAGCGTGGACTTGCCGACATTAGGCCGGCCGACGATAGCGACAAGAGGTAAAGGCATATTGCTATAAATAGAAAGTCAAAAGTCAAAATTTTAAAGTCAAAATATATCTCTGCTTTTGACTTTAAAGTTTTGACTTTTGACTTATTCCGTACCGATGGCCGGACTTGAACCGGCACGTCCTTTACAGAACAACGGATTTTAAGTCCGTTGCGTCTACCATTCCGCCACATCGGCATTGTGCCGCCCTACAACTTCGGGAAAGGAAGGGATGTTCCTTAAAAAGTGAGGATTAATGTAAAGAATCAATTAATGACTAGTTAACTTCTTGCTATATTTGATACTATGCTCAACGGTAACGAGAAGTTGGGGAGTATGTTTGATGACATCTGCAATAAGTCGAGTAAAATCACGGAGAGCATACTCATGAGCAATTTCATTTCGAAGTTCACGTATTTCTTTGAAGTCAAAAGCTGAAGTTATAATGCCTCGCTGTTCTGCTTTATTGAGCGCATCGAGGAATGTTTTACTTTCTTCAAATTCCAATACATCAAAAAGACGAAATATCCGTTGGGTAAGAATATCACTCACTCTTGCAAAACGCGATGTGAAAGCATCGAAAACTTCCAGTTCATCATTCGAATATTCTTCTTTTATACCAATGAGCTTGCATTTTTTCAGGGAGATAGCAAGTTGTACTCCTGCTTTATGCAAACGTATAGAAATATCTTGTAACTCAGATTCTGCACGTTGTTCCTTTTCAGTTTTCATAAAGCCACTGCATCTATTTCCACTAACCTTCCAAAATTTGTGCGATCATCAGGATCTTCGGCGATGATATCGATCTTTTGGTCGCCGAGTTTCTCTTTCAATTCAATTTTAATATGGCGGACTGACTCCCGCGATATATTTTTTCCGATCAGCAGAAGATCAATATCTCCTCCGCGTGCATCATCTTGCGTCCGGGAGCCGAAGAGATATATACTTGCCTCAGGTGTTAATCGTGATACAGTTGAAAGAATAATTTCACGTTCTGCTTTAAGTAATCTCATAACATGTTCAACATCGGAACTCGTACGTTATGTTTCTTTGCCATTTCTTTAGCTCTCTCATACCCTGCATCTGCATGGCGGATTATTCCCATTGCAGGATCATAGGTTAAGCAACGCTCTAAACGTTTTGCGGCTTCATCGGTACCATCGGCAACAATGACCATTCCTGCATGGATGGAGTTGCCGATGCCGACTCCGCCGCCATGATGAAGCGAAACCCATGTAGCGCCGCCGATTGTATTCATCGCAAAATTCAGTATCGGCCAATCCGCAATAGCGTCAGACCCATCTTTCATAGCTTCAGTCTCTCGGTTCGGACTTGCAACAGAGCCGCAATCAAGATGATCGCGTCCGATAACGATCGGTGCTTTTACCTTACCATCTTTTACTAATTGATTAAAGAGTAATCCTGCTTTAGCACGTTCACCCATTCCGAGCCAACAGATTCTTGCAGGTAATCCTTGAAAGTGAATATGCTTTTGCGCAAGAGGAATCCAGCGATGAAGAATTTTATCATCGGGAAAAAGTTTGAGCAATTCTCTATCGGTTGTTGCAATATCTTCGGGATCACCCGATAGCGCAATCCATCTGAAGGGACCCTTGCCCTCGCAAAATAACGGACGGATATATTCGGGGACGAAACCCGGAATATCAAAAGCATTTGCAACTCCATTTGCTTTCGCTTCGCCGCGAATATTATTTCCGTAATCAAATGCAATCGCTCCGCGCTTTTGCATTTTAAGCATTGCTTTCATGTGTTCAGCAATGGAAGCCCTTGAATGTTTTAAATATTTTTCAGGATTTGATTCGCGCAGTTCATCCGCTTCTACTTTTGTGTATCCATCAGGATAATATCCCCGAAGCGGATCATGTGCGCTTGTCTGATCGGTGACGATATCGGGAATCCATCCGCGTTTTATTAATTCGGGATGAACTTCGGCAGCATTACCAAGTAATGCAATTGATAATGCTTCTTTCTTTTCTTTCGCATTATCACACCAGCGAAGCGCTTCATCAAGATTATTGGTCCACTTATCGCAATAACCCGTATCAATTCTTTTTTGAATGCGCGTCATATCAATTTCAATACAAAGAATAACAGCGCCCGCCATTTTTCCTGCAAGCGGTTGTGCACCGCCCATGCCGCCGAGACCTGCGGTGAGAATTATTTTTCCGGCAAGATTTCCATCGAAGTGCTGGCGGGCGCATTCCATAAGGGTTTCGTAGGTACCTTGCACGATGCCTTGCGAACCAATATAAATCCAACTTCCGGCAGTCATCTGCCCGAACATCGTCAGACCTTTTGCTTCGAACTTGCGGAATTCATCCCAATTCGCCCATGCAGGGACGATCTGCGAATTGGAAATTATTACGCGCGGTGCATCAGGATATGTTTTCATGACGCCGACGGGTTTTCCCGATTGCACAAGAAGAGTCTCGTCATTTTCAAGATCTTTCAATGATCTCAATATCGCATCATAACATTCCCAATTCCGTGCAGCTTTTCCTGATCCGCCATAAACGACAAGCTCTTCGGGACGCTCGGCAACATCAGGATCAAGATTATTTTGTATCATGCGATACGCAGCTTCTTGCTGCCAGCCTTTGCATGATAATGTTTTTCCCATCGGAGCATGAATTTCTCCGCTGCGTTTTAGTGTCGGCATTCTATTGAGTTCTTAATTCTTAGTGCTTAGTTCTTAATTTGAATATTTTTTTAGTTGGGCGGACTCTTAGTCCGCCATTCAATTGACCGGCAGGCGAAAGTCCACCAAACTAACAAAAATACATTGCCTTAAAGATCACCAAGTATTGGTCTAAGAACAATTTCCTCGACCATTGTTCTTTGCGGCTGATCTAAGATGGCAACGATTGCTTGCGCAATATCCTCGGGCTGCATCATTTCATCGCGGTATTCCTCGCGCTCTTCGATATCCCAAGCAGGAGTTTCAACTGCGCCGGGCATAACGGCAACAACTTTTATTCCTTTGCTGCGCACTTCTTCCCGCAACGCATTCGTAAATCCGAGCGCGCCGAATTTACTTGCGCCATACGCCGTACCTCCTGCAAAAGCTTTAGTACTTGCGATCGAAAGCATTTGAATGATCGTGCCCTTGCCTTTGCGTATCATTTCCGGCAATACAGCTTTGGCACAGAGAAAATTTCCGGTGATATTTGTTGCTATTACTTTATCGAAAATTTCCGGCGTCATATCTTCAATATCATGATAAGGTGATATTCCTGCATTATTGATCAGAATATCGGGTCCTTCACCATAAGCTTTAACGATGCTTTTTATTGCCCATACGACATCTTCTTCGATAGAGACATCACATTGTACGGCTCTGGCATCTCCTCCGGTGCCTCGGATTTCGCCGGCTACTCGTATTAATTCTGTTCTATTACGCGAACTCATAACAACGCGCATTCCGATAGCCGCCAAAGCCTTCGCACATGCCAAGCCGATGCCGCTCGATGCGCCCGTGATCCAAACGATCTGGTTTTCTTCCATAATAGTTATTAATAATCCGAAACAATCGCAAATAGAAACTAAAGGTTCGGATATTATTGCACACTAAAAAATCATTAATGAGTCCAATCCTTTAATCCCCAAAATCCAGGTTCAGATGTTTCCCTTTAAGCTTTCGCCGTACTCGGCGTATGTGCACAGTGATATTCTTATTTTTCAATAACTTCCAGGGGCTTAATTGAATTTCCCCATTTTTTCCACCCATCCTCTTAATACCCAAAATCCCTACAAATCGTGGTTCAGATTTTACATTTTTAATTCGATCTCATCTGCAATTCATCCTTCATCTCACCACTGCGAGTCTTCGACCTTCCGCTTTCATCCTTATCCTCTTGGTGCCTATCATCCGTATTTCAATATACGAAAAAAGGAGAGACGCAAAAAATATTTTGTGTCCTTAAACTCCAACGTTTCCCAGCCTTTTGAAGTACCCATTTGAGAGAATGCACTTTTTGGATGAATAGCAACTAAGTATAGCCCTATTATTAATCCTGCGGAAAATAATAATGTTTTCATAAAATTAGAATTTAAACTTTCGATTAGTGAACTACGGAACAACTAATGACAGTCTGATACTGCTCAGATTGAAAGCGGATAATGTATGATCCAGAAGGAATGGAATGCACATCTATCTGCACAGATTGCTGACCTTGTAATTGTATAATATTCGTCAATGGTGACAGAATCAACTTCCCTTGAATGTCATACATAGTCAAAGTTACATGCTGATCTTCCGGCAAATTATAAGTTAGAGTAATTAGCGTATTACTTGGATTTGGGATTGTTATGAAATGTAACGAATCAGAAAACGTAGGATTCACCCATGAATAACCTGCATTTAATGTGTGGATTATTTCCCCACCATTACCATATGCCCATCCTGTAAGACTATCAATAAAAAATACTTTTTCAAGAGTGTTTTGTGTTCCGCTATTTTGTCTTATCCAAGTCGAACCTCCATCTGTTGATCGAAAAATTTTTCCTTCATCACCGACAACTATAATATTATTTATATTAGGAGCACTTACACCATTTAGCAATGTTCCAGATGTATCGCCTAAGTAGCAGGCTGTAAAAGAATATCCTAAGTCTTTGCTTTTGAAGATAGATTTCGTACTCGCAATTAGAATAATCGAAGTAGAGTCTAAAAAGGTAAACGCATTAAAAGTAAGATTATTGAAGTATTGTCTGCAAGCATAACGCCACGAAGAACCACCATTAGTCGTTATAAAGATACCACCTGCATTTTTTTCGTGATTCGCTGGGACGAAGTAGTTTCCGCCAACTGCCAGTGCTTTAAGTGAGTCAAAAGATTCAATATCAGTGATTTTCCCTACATATGTAGTGTCAAGTTTCCAACTTTGTCTATGATGTCCCCCAAAATCAGGACAGGTAGTTACGGTGGAATTATTCGCCTAAAAAACTATTTGTCAGATCATGGAAAAAAGTACTCGCCGAAAGTTTAATCCGGAATTTAAAGCGAAGGTAGTTCTCGAAGCGTTGCGTGAGCGACGGAGTCTTGAGGACATTGCTCGCCAGTATGAATTGCATCCGAACCAGATCACGCAGTGGAAGAAAGAGGCAACGGAGAAGTTGTCTTTAGTATTCGAACGCGGGGGCGGTTCATCATCATCCCCTTCGGATGATCAGAGTGAGCGGCTCTATGCTCATATCGGTCAGCTGAAAGTGGAGAACGATTTCTTGAAAAAAAAGCTATTGTAAGACCACTGGCGGAACGACGATCAATGATCACGAGAGACCATCAGGAGTTGAGCATCAGCGGGCAGTGTGCACTGCTCGGTATTCACCGGAGCGGATTGTATTATCGTCCGTGCGCAGAGTCCGAGGAGAACCTAGCGCTGATGCGACGGCTCGACGAGCAGTATTTTAAGACGCCGTTCTACGGCATACGCAGACTGCATGCGTTGCTTGTCTCGGAAGGCTACGTGATCAACCGCAAGCGTATGGCACGCCTGATGGGTCTTGTTGGCTGGCGGACGCTGTACCGGAGCCGCCGGACAACGACGAGATCGAAGACACATCCGGTCTATCCGTATCTGCTGAAGGATCTGAAGATCGATCGGATCAATCAGGTCTGGGCGATGGATATTACGTATATCCCAATGCGCCGCGGCTTTCTCTATCTCACAGCGATCATCGACGTAGCAAGCCGGTACGTCGTTGGCTGGAGTGTCAGTAACACCATGAGTGCCGAGTGGACTACGCAGGTGATGCGCGAAGCCATCGAAACCCACGGCAGACCCGAGATCGTCAATACCGACCAGGGAAGCCAGTTGAGTTTACATCGCTTCTCAAAGACCAGGGAGTCCGCATCAGCATGGACTCCAAAGGCAGAGCCATCGATAATATCTTTATTGAACGGTTCTGGAGAACAATCAAATACGAGCACATCTATCTGCAACCCGCAGATGACGGTGTCACCCTCTACCAGGGAGTCAACCAATACATTGACTTCTACAACCGAGAACGGTTACATCAATCACTCGGATACAAAACACCGTTCACATGTTACCAAAAAGCGGCATGAGTTCAGTCAAAACCACCTTAACTACAGTCAAAAACTGTCCTGAAGATGGGGGACATCATA
>JANYLL010000340.1 GCA_025357895.1 Ignavibacteriota bacterium | reverse complement strand
CTATTCGGTGCATTCAGCTCCGGGCTTATGATCTACGGATTCTCGATCCTTTATGGACTCACCGGAACCACAAGCCTGATCGGTATTCAGGCAGTTCTTGCAAGCGGTATGGAAGCGCATACTATCAATCAACTTGCATTATGGATCGGCGTGATTCTCTCGCTTGCAGGTATGGGGTATAAGATCAGTGCGGCGCCATTTCATTTCTGGACGCCCGATGTATATGAAGGTGCTCCGATACCGATTACAGCATTGTTATCTGTTGCATCAAAAGCCGGCGGTTTTGGTTTGCTGATGCGTTTTCTTATGTTCGGCTTTCCGGTTGATTTCCAAACAGGTCATATTATTCTCAATTGGCCTCTCGTCGTTGCTATTTTGGCTGCGATCACGATGACACTCGGAAATTTTGCTGCACTTCGTCAATCGAATATTAAGCGTATGCTTGCTTATTCGACTATAGCTCATGCTGGTTATATGATGGTCGGTCTCGTTGCCATCGGAAGCGGATTATTTATGCTTGCACAAGTGCGGTCTGTTGGTTTTCATAAAGAGCTGTTGCCTCATTTTTATGAAATGAGCGGCATGGTTTCTATCATGATCTATTTTATAGCATATCTCTTTACGAATCTCGGAGCATTTTATGTGGTGATGCTCATCGCAAATAAGATCGGATCTGAAGAGATCGAAGATTATAAGGGCTTTGCAAAAAAATCACCTTTGCTTGCAGTATGCCTCGGTATTTTCCTTGTATCGCTGACTGGTATTCCGCTAACAATCGGATTTATCGGAAAACTCTATATTTTTTCTTCTATCTTAACTGCTGATCCTATAACGCATAACACTCCGTGGATATGGCTTGCTGTGGTGATGGTGTTGAATTCCGTTGTTTCGCTTTATTATTATGTCCGCGTGATGCAGGCAATGTTTATTAAGCAGTCAGATACACAGACTGCTCCGCTGACCAGCGCACTTTCTGTTTCTCCGGATGGTACACTGAGCTATTCGCTTGTTTCCAAAGCATTTATCTTTGTATTTTTGATCCCTACAGTTTTTCTAGGAATATATTTTACTCCCGTCGTAGATTTTGCGAGCAATGTTGTTCGCTTCTTTTCAATACAATAAGGAGCATTGTGATCCCATTTGAAATAACAGTCGAAGATCTCAAAAAAAAAATGGATGCTGCAGAGCCGATCCAACTCATCGATTGTCGCGAAGCAAATGAATTTGCAACCTCTAATATCGGAGGCACATTGATTCCGATGAACACCATTCCTCAGCACTTAGAAGAATTTGATACCGAAACTCCGCTTATAATCTTATGCCGCACAGGCAGCCGAAGTGCAATGGTAACAGAATTCTTACGCCGCAATGGCTATCCGAATGCACAAAATCTTCAGGGTGGGATTTATGCGTGGAATGAGAGAATTGATTCAAATGTAAGGAAATATTAATATTCTACGTAATAAATCTTAAAAAGTTACAACAAAAATCTTATAAAAGTGTAACAAAAAAAAACAATTTTACAGTAGTTTTGTATGTAATTAAACATAACGGAAATTCGGTTGCTTCAGAATTTTTCTTATTTCTAATTCCCCATGAAACAAATTGATAAAAGCGTAATTCTGCGAATCGGTCTATTACTTATTCTTTGTTGGTTCCCATTATCAGGTTCAATTTGCAACCCAACTATATATGATGGTCTTTGCCATAGTCCTGGCACAGTGTGCTTCAGATTCCATAAGCCACAATGCAGTAACTATGATGCTGAGTGTAATTGCTACTCCGATTCATTTAATCCAGTCTATATTATTACGGACTATCATACATGCTGTGGAACTGGAAATGCTTCCTCACGATGGGATGTATATGGTGATGGCGGATCATCTAACGGGAATCTCTGTTTTACAATAGACGGAAATACAACTACTACTTTCAAGTTCACATTGAACTGTACACCTGTAAATAATCAAAACCAAAGTTGTAACGTGTTCTGGAATACGGTGACCATTGTAGGCGTTTCTGTTCCATGTGGTAAAACCATTATTCAGGATGTCTACATGACTTGTGTTCAATAATTTTTTAACGAAAGGATATTTTTATGAAAACAACATTTATGCGTCTTATAATTTTACTGGTAACAACAATAGGATTTGGTTCTTGTACAAGCAATATTGATGTTTCTGCAACTAAAACTAAAATATTACCATTCCTGACTGGTAGTTGGGCACAGGACAATTATTCCGCCACTTTTCAGGATTATAAAGTAGTGAACAAATTCAGCGGCCCAGTCTCTGCTACCCAAAGTCTCGCAGTTGCATATCTTTATGACACGATTGCGTCGACAAGTGTTGATGGAGGGACTGTAAGTATCAATGGTTCGTCACTAACGAAAATAAATAATGGTGCAAAAGGAGTTGAGTATTTGCTAAATTCAACCGCAGGAAACACTGTACCACTAATTTTCAATGGCTCGTCACATATTTTTTCTGTTGCCGGTAGTGGCGATTTTGCAAGCATGACAGATACTGTATCCTCTCCTAAAGCGGAAGTTAATATTACCAGTCCCACTGTCAGTTCTTCTTTACCACTATCAAGTGGGTTTACGATTACATGGGATGTCCCTAGCGGTACAACAAGCGATATTTTTATCCAAATTCGCGATACTTCTTTAGCAAATCCTTACCAAGTAGTTACTTCTGACAATGGAAGTTATACTATCACATCTGGCAATCTTTCTGCATTTCATGCAGGACATGTAGCTGTTTCTGTGACTAGAATAAATTCAAAGGATGCGGTCGCATCCGGGGGACGAAAATATGCAATTGGTGTGTATTCCACTGAAATAATCAACTGTGCTCTTTATTGATGTTAAGATTTATTACAAGAGGGTTTATAACCCTCTTTTTTTCTTATTTATTAAAAGGCATTTCTTCAGTAACTCCCTAACTGCATTTATAAACGAACGCATATCATGTTTAGAGACCGGATGCAGCGACTTAGGTTAGATAGCAAGGTATGTTTCTTTGAGCCGTGTGATAATAAAAATTTATCAGTAGCTAAAATAAAAGAGCCGACTAAAAGTCGGCTCTACTCTGATAGTTTATAAATTTCCTCTTAAATCCTGCTCTCTTTCGATGGATTCGAAGAGCGCTTTGAAATTACCTTTGCCGAAGCTTCTGCCGCCACGACGCTGGATGATCTCAAAGAAAAGCGTAGGGCGGTCTTCAACAGGTTTCGTGAAGATTTGCAGCATGTATCCATCGTCATCGCTATCTACAAGGATACCGAGCTTTGCAAGTTCATCGATTGGCTCATTGATCTTACCTACCCGTGATTCGAGGTCTTCGTAATATGTTGAGGGTATTTTTAAGAACTCAACCCCTTGAGCGGAGAGTTTTTTTACACTTTCAATAATATTTCCGGTTGCAATTGCAATGTGTTGAGCGCCGGGTCCATTATACCATTCGATATATTCTTCGATTTGCGATTTCTTTTTTCCCGTTGCAGGTTCGTTGATCGGGAATTTTATTTTTTCCGAACCGCTTGCAACAACTTTTGACATCAGCGCAGAATATTCCGTTGAAATATCTTTATCGTCGAATGAGACAAAGAGGTGAAAGCCCATTACTTCTTCATACCACTTCACCCATGTATCCATCTCATTCCAGCCGACATTGCCGACGATATGATCTACTGCGGCAAGTCCTGTGGGACGAGAGACAGGATCTTCAGTTGTAATCATTCGATAACCCGGTGCGAAACCTTTGTAATCTTTTCTATCGACAAATGTATGGATAGTATCGCCGTAGGTTTTGATAGATGCGATTCTGTATGTACCATTTTCATCGGTGATCTCGCGTGGCTCTTGGACTCCGACAGCACCACGCTTAGTCGTCTCGCGGAATGATTTCTCTACATCATCAACTTCAAGTGCAATTACGCTGACTCCGTCACCATGCTTGGAGAGCATCGCATTGATCGGATGATCCTGAGTTAAGGGAGTAGTAAGAATGAGTTTTACTTTTCCTTGCTCTAAAACATAGCTTGCTCTATCGCGAATGCCTGTTTCAAGTCCGGCATATCCGGTGAGCTTAAAGCCGAATGCCGAGCGGTAATAGTATGCCGATTGCTTGGCATTCCCAACATAAAATTCGATATGATCGATAGATTTCAGTGGAAGGAAATCCTGCTCATTCGTTGTGGTTTTAGTTCTTTCTGCGACTAATTCTGCTTGTGCCATGTTCTAAAATAAAATTCGAAAATTCTTATTTTTCTTATAAAGTGAAAACACTTTTTTGGGGACTATGGGTTCAAATTTGGTATAACAGTAGAGACGCGATAATATCGCGTCTCTACGTAGCGGTAATTGTTTTTTGCATCTTC
>JANYLL010000258.1 GCA_025357895.1 Ignavibacteriota bacterium | reverse complement strand
GACTTTTTTACAACCGTTATGCAGCCGAGCTTCGCTTCCAGATCGCGCGCGAACCTATTCCGATCTTTGTCGAAGGTTTTGCTGAAGCAGGAAATGTCTGGACGAATTTTTCTCACAGCGATCCCTTCACATTAAAGCGTGCCGCAGGTGTCGGCGCCAGAGTGCAAGTCCCTGCCGTGGGGCTTATCGGTATCGATCTTGGTTATGGCTTTGATGCAAATATACCGTTCGGACCTGTCAGCGGCTGGCATACGCACTTCCAGTTTGGAAGGTTCTTCTAAATTAATTGGCCCGCTAATGGTATAGGAATTTCATTATTCAATTTTTTTAATAAATCGTTTTAGGCAAGTTCAGCTGTTAACCCAACAAGAGAGGGAACGTCGTCAATAGTTGCCTCACGAATTATTAAAGTTTTCAACTCTTAATTCCTAATTTGTAGTTCTTAATTATTCTTTCATCGCCACCACCTCATTCGTCAGATCCCCTAGCTTCTCGATCGAGCAGGTAACGACATCGCCGATACCGACCCAGCGATTATCATAGACTTTGCTGCCATTGAGTTCTAAGAAACACCCCGTACCCACAGTGCCGGAGCCGATGATATCTCCGGGATAGAGTGTTACACCATAGCTGGCACGCTCGATAAGCTGCGCGAACGTCCATGTCATATCTTTCAAATTGCCGCGCGAGACTTCTTCATTACCAATGCGGCACGTCATTTCCAGATCGTAACGCTCGCCTTTCGGTCCTGCGATGCGGCGCGATTCAAGTTCATCTTTTGTGACAAGCCAGGGACCAATTGCCGTTGCAAAATCTTTTCCTTTAGCCGGTCCCAGCGAAAGCTTCATTTCTTCCATCTGCAAATATCTTGCGCTCCAATCATTCATGATCGTATAACCGAAAATATACTCATCAGCATTCTCAGCTTTAATATTGCGTCCTTCTTTGCCTATAACGATTGCTGCTTCAAGTTCGAAATCAAGTTTCTTCAAATGTTCAGGCATTACTTCCATTGGTCCGGGACCGATCACTGCCTGATGATTCGTAAAATAAAAGACCGGAAAAAGATCGAACTCCGGTATCATCTCCACACCACGATTACGCCGCGCCGCTTCGACATGTTGGCGGAAAGCATAACCATCGCGCATGGAGGTGGGACGCGGGACAGGGGCTAGAAGCTTTTCAATTTTAGAAATTTCCCATGCTATTGCAAATCCGGTATTGAGTTCTTCGATCGATCGTTTCGAACACCATTCATGAACTTCTTTTGCTTGCTTAATCGCCGTTTCTCCGAGAGCTAAAAAAGTAATAATATCGGATGGCAGTGTTGGGCGCAACAGCTGTTTTTCATCGCTTCGCATGACAAATTTCATCGAAGCCGCTTCGACATCTACTACTATACCATTCATCATAAAACCGAGTCTTCCGATTGGCGCGATCGGATGATGAACATTTTTATCAATGGAGCGGAATAATGCTGATCCCGTTTTTACCACCATTGTTTTCCCTGCTTCAGGCTCGGGTTCTTGCGGAGTTAGTCCTTTATAGGTAACGAATTTCATGATTCTGAAAAGTTTAGTAAAATATAAAAATTCTGAACGGAGATGTAACGTCAAAACTAGAAAGGGAATTCAATATGGAACTCAGCCCGTAAATTCTACATTCTTCACATGGATTTTACTTTATAAATTACTCAATATCCTATGAATCGTTTTCTTTTTGTTTTTTCACTGCTGCCGCTATTCATGGCATGTTCAAAAATGGACGATAAGCCTGCACAAGGGAATGATAGTTTGCTTTCGCGAAGAATGGATATAGATCCTCTTCCAGAAATTAAACCCAAAAAAGATACGGCAACCGGTCTTCTTATAGATCAATCAAGCCTCCGCAGCCCTGAGCATGAAGTGATGCTTCAGCGTTTTAATGCTGTTGAAGTTGCCAGGATCTATCATGCATTCAGAGAAATTCGTAAGCCGGGGATCACGGAAGAGCAAATAAATAAATTTACTAAAGAAAAGAAAATTACGGTCGATGAACTGAAAGCGATCCTCGAAGAAGGTGATAGGCTCGGATGGGGAAAGCATTGAGAAAAATATGAAATAGGAAATATGAATAAGATGGCTTGTTCTCTTGATTCATAATTAATCTTTCAAACTATGTCAAAGTTAAAGCGCCGCGGTTCTTTTTTTATTCTTGCAGCGGCAGTATTCTGGAGCTCGGGAGGCTTTTTTATCAAGTATATTTCACTTGATGCTTTTGGTATTTCACTTTGGCGCTCGTCTCTTGCGGCGATCACCCTCTACATTTTTTATCGTATAAATTTTTCAGGTGTTAAAAAGTTAGATTCCCGCGAATGGTACTCGCTTCGGACACTCGCTACTGCAATGGTCTATGCCTCGCTTCTCGTGCTTTTCGTGATGGCAACTAAACTTACAACGAGTGCGAATGCTATCTTTCTTCAATATACTGCGCCGGTCTATGTTCTATTTTTCGATCCTATTATCTCTCGCACAAAAGTTAAACGTGCTGATATTATTGCAGTTCTGATCACAATAGCGGCAATGGGACTTTTTTTTGTGGGACAATTCGAAACAACATCTGTGATCGGAAATATTCTTGCTCTTATAAGCGGCATTTGTTTTGCAGGTTACACACTGCTTCTGAAGCATGAGAAAACAAGCGAGGCAATGCGCTGGCAATCGGTGATAGTCGGACATCTTATCATCGTCGTGGTTATGCTTATTATCACTCTTACAGGTAACGCAATTGTCATTCCGAAGAATATCGAAGAAGTTGGGATGCTTTGCTTCTTAGGCGTGATGCAGATCGGCGTTCCCTATGCGCTTTTTACTAAAGGCATTCCTCATGTCCGCGCTTTGGATGCATTACTTCTTTCCATGCTGGAGCCTGTGCTCAATCCGGTTTGGGTGTATTTTGGTGTTCATGAGGCACCAAGTGAATATGCGATCATTGGCGGCGTGATCATCTTAACTGTCGTTATCGTTCGCACATTTTACGAGGGAAGGAAGCCTGCTATTTCAATTCCAATGTCTTAGTCCTCATCTTTCGAACTTACATTCTCCGGAACATGATGTTTCATCATCTTGGCTTCGACGATAAAGACGACATCTTCTGCTATGTTCGTAGCATGATCGGCGAGGCGTTCGACATGGCGAAGAAGAGCCATAGCATGTGCAGCAGGTTCGATCTGAATGGGATCGCGTTTCATTTCAACGATAAGTTTTTCAAAGGCATCACGTGCAAGATCGTCAACCGTATCATCACGTTCGAATAGTGAACGCGCTAACTCCGCATCATTATTAATAAAGGCATCGAAGGCATCCCTGAACATCTTCATCGCTTCGGAAAGCATCTCGGTTATTCCTACGCGCTCTAAGATGGCTGAGGATCCTCCTAAAGGCTGCACACGTTCGGCAAAATTCACAGCAATATCTCCGATGCGTTCGAACTCACTATCAATGCGCATGGCTGCAATAAGCATTCGCAAATCAATGGCAACAGGCTGCGTCAGCGCCAGGATACGCTGGCATAATCCATCGACCATCAGATCGTATTCATTGACGCGTGCTTCACGTTTCAATACAAAACGTGCAGCTTCCATATCGTTCTGTAGGACTGCACGCGAAGCAAGCTCGACCTGTTCATCGACAAGCGAGCCCATGCGGATAAGCAAAGCGCGAAGCTTTTCCAGCTCATCCTCAAAATGACGGTGTACACGCGGAGTGTGGAGTGCTGCTGACATAGTTTGCTCTGTTTTAGCTTGTGTAGTATTTAAAAATCTTGCGCGAAATGATCTCATTATTTGTTTATCCGAATCTTCCCGTAATATAATCTTCTGTCTGTTTCTTTTTCGGATTGGTGAACATATCGCGCGTTTCGCCTACTTCGATCAGTTCGCCGATATAAAAGAATGCCGTTATATCGCTGACACGTGCTGCTTGCTGCATATTATGCGTGACGATAATGATGGTGTATTCCTTCTTAAGCTCAAAAATTAGTTCTTCGATCTTCGCAGTAGAGATCGGATCGAGTGCGCTTGCCGGCTCATCCATCAAGATCACTTCAGGATTAGTTGCAAGCGCTCTGGCGATGCAAAGCCTTTGCTGTTGGCCGCCGGAAAATCCTAAAGCCGAGTGGTGAAGTCTGTCCTTTGTTTCTTCCCAGATCGCAGCGCGGCGCAAACTTTTTTCAACGATCTCATTCAAGGTAGTTTTATTTTTTTCACCTAATATTTTCGGACCGTATGCAACATTTTCCCAAATCGATTTTGGGAAAGGATTTGATTTCTGAAATACCATGCCTACGCGCTTGCGAAGTTCGACCACATCAAGCTTCGGATCGTATATATCAATACCATCAAATTTTACTTCACCGGTGATCGTACATCCGGGAATCGTATCGTTCATCCGGTTCAATGTCCGCAAATAGGTTGATTTTCCACAGCCCGAAGGTCCAATGAATGCAGTTACCTGCTTAACTGGAATATCAAGTGATACATCTTTCAGGGCTTGTTTTGTCCCATAAAAAAGATTGAGGTCCCGCGTCGAAACTTTTGTTTCGTAATGTAGTACTGCCGATCTCGGAGCAGACCGCATAACAGTTTTTATTTCTGGTGTACCTGCTTCCTGATTTTTTTGTATTTCCATCGTTTCCATAAATTTTTTCTTACTTTAATTTATTTCTCAATCGTGAGCGCAAGATGACGGCAGAAATATTCAGCGTGAACGTCAATAAGAGTAATACCATCGTCGTTGTATATTGTAGGGGAATCGTCTTATCGACGTTTGCCGATTGCGTTGATAGAACATAAATATGATATCCTAAGTGCATGAACTGGCTTGTCAGCGCATGGGGTATTTGCGGCAGGAAGAACGCTGCTCCTGTGAAAAGGATCGGCGCAACTTCTCCGGCTCCGCGGCTGATCGCAAGGATCATACCCGTTAAAATACCCGAAAGCGAACCAGGAATAACGATCTTGCGAATCGTTTGCAAACGTGTGGCTCCCAAAGCAAGTGAAGCATCCCGAACTTCTCGCGGAACGGTGCGTATAGCTTCTTCAACTGATACGATGACCACAGGCAACGTTAAAAGCCCCATCGTCATCGAAGCCCATAAGATATTAGGTTGCCCCCAGACAAGCGTACCGGGAGTAAAAACATCATCCATTCCTTTTCCGACAAATTGCACAAAAAACCCTAAACCAAATAAACCAAAGACGATCGATGGAATACTGGCAAGCGTATTGACGGCAAACCGAATTGTTCGTGCAAATTTGGAATCAGGCTTTGCATATTCGGATAAATAAATAGCTGTCACAGTTCCAAGCGGAACTGCCATTACTGACATAAGCATTGTCATGATCACCGTGCCGAGAATTGCCGGAAATATTCCTCCGGCAGTCATTCCTTCTGTGGGATCCTGAGTTAAAAATTCCCAGGTGAAATTTTTATAACCGCCAATGATAACAGTAGTAATGATCACGACAACGATGCTAACAATCACCAGTGCAGCAAAGCCGCTGACGCCAACCGATATATTGCCGTAAAGCTTGCGCTTTGCGCTTCCTTTACTAGTGCTTATGAATGTTGCAGCTTGTTCCATTTATAATCCTTGAATGCGCCGCATTAATTTTTTCCGCACATAAAATTCCACAACGGAGTTAAGCGTAAAGGTAAAAATGAAAAGCATCGATCCGATCAAAAAGAGAACATTATAATGCTGGTCTCCGAAAACGACTTCCGCCATTTCGGCGCCGATCGTCGCAGCGAAGGTTCGTACAGGCTCTAAAATATTTGCGCTTGTCAATGGTGCATTACCGGTTGCCATGAGTGCTATCATCGTTTCGCCGAACGCTCTGCCAAAACCGAGAATGATCGCAGCAAAAACTCCGGGAATAGCTGCAGGCAAAACAACCTTAAACGCCGTCTGCCACTTCGATGCTCCAAGCGCGGTGCTTGCATCCTTTAGCGCTTGCGGAACTGCCGTCAGCGCATCTTCGGATATCGTATAGATGATTGGTATAATGGCGAAGCTCATCGCAATACCACCGACAAGAGAGTTGAGACGAAATTCGTAGTGAAAAAAATCCTGAAAAACAGAAGCCATGACGATCAATGCAAAAAATCCGATCACGACGCTTGGAAAACCTGCAAGCAATTCAATGACGGGCTTTACAATTTCGCGAAGCCATTTCGGAGCAAACATGCTCGTAAATAATGCCGCTAAAATTGCCAGCGGCGCTCCGAAGAGTAATGAGATCAACGTAACTTTCAATGTGCCGATGATCAGCGGCAGCATTCCAAATTTTGGAACCGTAGAAACAGGCTGCCAGGTATTGCCGATAAGCATCTTGCCGAGATTTGTGCCTGATTTACTTTCTTGCGCATCCCGTTTTTCTTTTGCTGCAATGCTATCTGCTTCTGCCTTATCTTTTGCTGAGGTAAGAGCATCAGCCTGTGCACGCTCGATGCTATCCTTTATTGCTTGAGCTATGCGAGCATTTGCTTTTTGGATCGAATCCTTTTTTTCTTTTGCGGAAAGTCCGATAACAGCAGGTGTTTTTTTCGGAAGCTCTTTAATAGCTGCCGGTTTTTTTTCAGCTTTCTTTACCGTATCCGAAGGTTTGGTATCGTCGGCGAATGGATCGTATTCTTCCTGCTCAACCTTTCCGCCATTGGTCGTAACTTTTTTGCGGTTTCCTTTTTCATCGACTTTGACAAGAACATCGGTTCCTTTAAGTGCGCCCTTACCCTTAATGACCTTTTCTATTTTCTCGTGAACTGTCGATGTATCGGGAACGGATTTTGATTGAGAGTTTATGACTGATGCAAGAGAATCTTTTGCAGCAGTTTTTTCTGCTTCGGATTTTCCGAAGAAGATGGGAGAAGCTTCTTTAAAAACAAAGATGAAGATCAGAATGATCGCAGCAAAAGAGAAGAAGGAAAGCGCCCGGATACCGGACTCTATGAGCCACTCAAAAAAGCGGATTTTTTTTCCCAGCGTTAAAGGGGAGCGCTCGGAGGGCATTTGCGGCATGGTGAGAAGATAAATTTTCCTTTGCAAACAATCCCGAAGAACAGCGGATGGTTCCGCAAGCTCCCCGGGATTTCTCTTATGTCACTACATACAAACTATTTAACTGGGAAGAAGCCCTCTTTTTCGACAACTTCCTGACCTTCAGATCCAAGAACCCATTTGATGAATTCTTTTGTATCGCCTGATGGTTTATCACGAAGATAGAAATAGAGGAAGCGGGTTATAGGATATTCGCCGCTTGCGATACTCTCTTTATGCGGTAAGTATGCAGGATCGCCGTCCCCTTTGCGTACAGCAGTTTCTTTCACGCCTTTTGCATATCCTGCTCCGCCA
>JANYLL010000293.1 GCA_025357895.1 Ignavibacteriota bacterium | reverse complement strand
AAAGATGCTTTCATTTAAGCACATTTATTTTCTGTTGGGGTACAGCATCTGATGGTGTATTGTCTTTTTAATTAATTGTGTTTTGTCACATTTTCTTCTTAATCTCAAAATTACTATGAATATTTTTAGAAAACTTCGTATTTATGCAATAGCAGTTGTAGCATTTGCTGCTATGCTTATTGCATCGAATGATGTCTCGGCGCAGTCATTTGCCGGCACAGTAAAGAACTATACGAGTTCGACGTTTAATACTGCATTTACGAGTATTATCGGACAGCCGGGTACTTCCTACCTCGGGTATGGATCATACCCCTATTATAGTTTCCCGTATTACTACTCCACCATCGCTCTTCCTTTCAGCTTTAACTATGATAGTACTGTATATGCTGCCGGCACTACAATCTATCTTCATAACAATGGATGTATGTCTTTTGCATATACCGGGAATTACGACTACGGTTATTGTATTTCAAACGGATATCAGACGCAATTCCCTAGTTACTTGAACGCATGGGGTATGGTTTACTACCCATACAATCAAGCTCAGGGAATATATTCGCAAGTTTCCGGTAATCCCGGAACGAGAGTTTGGACGTTAGAGTATCCGAATGTTTCTACGTATTATTCTGGCTCTACTGTCAGCGTTCAGATCAAGCTTTACGAAACGACGAATTCTGTTGAATACTGGTATTCGACAAACAACAAGAATATGAGCTATGGTTATCCCGGCGACATCGGTTTAAATGGCGCTACAAACGGCGACTATACAGGATACAATACAGCTTATCAATATTTCAGTTATCAAAATCCTTTCTATACCCCTCCGACACAGCTCCGTTATAGCCCCCAGCAAATTAAAAACATTCAACTTTCCGTACAGCCGAAATCGCTTTTCTACGGAATTGTACCTGTTGGAAATATCGTTGACCAGCAAGTTGTAATTACAAACACGGGTACGTTCGGTACACTTGTTGTAAGTTCAACTACAATTACCGGCAATTCTGATTTTACGATCGTTTCCGGCACTCCTGTACCACCATTAGCACCCGGACAGACCGATACCTTAACCGTTCGTTTAGTCCCTCAGACATTCGGTACACGTTCGGCAATTCTGACTGTCTCTTCCAATGGAAAAGACAGTGCAACGCAACAGGTTACTTTAATCGGTACGGGTATCGCTGCTAATATTGCTGTGGATTCCTTGATCAGATTTAAGAAGACCAGAACACGTTTCGGTGATTCACTTACTCAATATGTACATATCACTTCAACGGGACAGGTGCCGCTTACTTTTACAAGTTTCCCGATCACGGGTATTGATTCCGATCAGTATTTTATTTCCTATTACCCTTCTCTGAACATACTTCCGGGCGGCGTTGATTCTTTAGGAATAACCTATGTTCCTACAAAAGAAGGCAAGCATGTAGCGACATTGAAGATCAATTCGAATGCCTTTAACTTCCCGACCGTCACAATATCCTTGCAGGGTACGGGCATTCTGCCTCATATCGTCGTAACTCCTTCTTTATTGCTTTTCGATTCAACCAGAGAAGGCGATACGATCTGTAAGAATATCACGATCTGGAATCCGGGAACGGATACGTTACGAATCATGAAGAACTTCTTATCGAGCAACGACGGAGATTTCCATTATACCGGACTTAGCGGTTCTGATACTGCTATAGCACCGGATCATACGAAGATCGTATCGATCTGCTTTATTCCATTGCAGCAGGGTTCACGCCAGGCGCGTTTGCTCTTAAGAACGAATATCATCAATACCTTTGAGACACCGCGCCGTGATACGGCAGGTATCGTAACGGTAGATATCCGAGGAACGGGAGTACCGTTCGGCGTATTCGCCAATTCGATCAGCGGCCTTCCGATCCTTGATTCATCGCTTATCGGTACACCGGTCTGCCGTATGGATACACTGAAGAATAATGGTGATGCAGATATCATGGTAACGAGTATCACATTTGCCGGCGGCGTCTTCACGCAGACCGGATTACCGGCAACTCCATTCCTGCTTAAAGCTCGCAGTTCAAAAATATACAATCTCTGCGGAACCCCGAATGTTCAGGGATTGATCGTAGGCTTGCTTACGGTTAACGGAACAACCGGCGGCAAGAGTATTTCCTATGCTCAGGCACTCGGAGTCTTCGGATTGAAACCCTGCGTATCAGCTACTCCAAGTCCCCTCTTTGATAAAGTCGTACTTCCGAATAACGGAACAGACTCTACGCTTTGCATCACGGTAACCAATTGCGGTGATATCGCTGCAGTCTATACACCGAAGATCAGCGGTCTTGCAAAAACTGATTATTCCTTTACTCCGACAGCATCCGGACTTATTCAGCCGAAAGGAACAACGACGTTCTGCGTTGATTATAAGCCTGCTGCAGTAGGAGTATCGAATGCTTCATTCGATATTGCTTCATCGGATAAATCATCGGTCAGCGTACCGCTTGTCGGCTCTGCAGGATGCGCAGTGCTTGCAGCAACGGTCGATCAGGTACCAACGACAGGGCTCTTTGATACAACAGGATTCTTCAATGTGACGATCAACAACACGGGTACATTCGATTGGACACCCGGACAGCTTAATCAGATCATTGTTACTCCGAACAATCAGTTTGAAGTGATCAGTGTAACCACTGCCGGTCATGCACCGAATCAGTCCGTGGTGATCAAGATGCGTTTCCACTCAAAGGAACTTGGTAATTTCTCTGCTAAGGTAACATTCCCGAATGCAGGACCTTGCGGTAACACGGTAAGTGTTGATCTCAATGGAGTCATCATTACCGGTAGTGTTAAAGAGACAGCCTCATCCGATGGTTTTATCCTTAACCAGAGCTATCCGAACCCGACTCAGGGTAAGGCTAACTTTACCTATACCACTCCGAAAGAGACTGAAGTTCGTATCACTCTTGTCGATCTGACAGGTAAACTCGTCCGTACGCTCATCACAGGACGAGTATCTCAGGGTGAACATACAGTCAACTTTGATGCCTCGAACGTGCCGAGCGGTATATACATGTATATGCTCGAATCAGGAAGCACCAAGCTCGTAAGACAGATCATCGTCACCAAATAATCTATTTGGAATTCGTTATACCGAAAGGGCGCCCTCTATGGGGCGCCCTTTTGTGTTAGAGCATTTGATTTTAGTGGGACGGAATTTCTGTCAGTTCGTATTTGGAATTAACCTTTCTCGTTCGATCGTTTCCAATTTGTCAGTTTCTCCGCCTTCCCATCTGACATTTCGGCAGAGGAATAATATTTTTAATCCCCTTCCCTTTCAAAATCCCCTCGTATTCATCAAAAAAAACTTTGGCACGATATTTTCTTATAGGGATTTCTGTGTTAAAGAAATTTAATTTAAGAAAGGATAAAATTATGACAAGAATTCTTACACGTCCACGTAACGACGTTGCATTTTTTCCAAAATTTATGGGCAGCTTTTTTGAAGATGCAAATCAGGATGTTGCCGCATCCCAGACATCACATCATTCCTACGTTCCGCGAGTAGATATTTCTGAAGATGCATCGAACATTTATGTTCATGCCGAACTTCCCGGATTAGCGAAAGAGGATGTGAAGTTG
>JANYLL010000290.1 GCA_025357895.1 Ignavibacteriota bacterium | reverse complement strand
ATAGCTGATGTGTTAACAGATAACAAACATATCAATAAAAAAAATAGAATTTCCCTTGTTCTAAGAACAGAAGGTGTTTTTTGTAACTGTCTCATCTCACAAATATACAACCAAAAACCAAAATTGGTACTGATTATTTAGGGCAAAAGGAAATGCCCTGATCTAAACAATCTTCCTGACTTCCGACATCGGACTTCGGACTTCTGACTTCCCCCGATTGAACGACTCAACCAGCACCGGTCTATCAATCGCATCGCCGATACGGACAAGTTCGCTCATCATTTCTTCGAACATATCGAAGGTCAGGGCTTGTGCTCCGTCGCTTAAGGCGCGAAGCGGATCGGGATGGACTTCGACGATAATTCCATCAGATCCGGCAGCAAGTGCAGCGCGGCTCATTGATGATACTACTTCCCTCTTGCCTGTGGCATGAGAAGGATCTACTATAATAGGCAGATGCGAAAGCTGTTTAATTGTTGGCACGGCACTGAGATCAAGAGTATAGCGAAGTGCGGGTTCAAAAGTTCTGATGCCCCGTTCGCAAAGAATGACCTGATCGTTGCCGCCTGATAGAATATACTCCGCTGCAAGCAGCCATTCTTCGATTGTCGATGCCGGACCACGTTTCAATAATACAGGCTTATTGATATTTCCGAGTTGGCGAAGAAGAGGAAAGTTCTGCATATTCCGTGCTCCGACCTGAACAATATCGGCGAACTCCGCAACCCTTGGAGCATGTGCCGGCTCCATAACTTCGGTGACGATAAATAATCCGAATTCTTCGCTGACCTTTTTCAGTAATTCAAGTCCATCGAAACCTAAACCCTGAAATGAATACGGAGAAGTTCTTGGCTTAAAAGCTCCGCCGCGTAAAAACCTAACGCCATTCTTTCTGATAAGCTCTGCAGTGCGGCGAAGTTGATCCTCGCTTTCAACTGAACAAGGTCCGGCGATCACAACGCTTGGTGCATCGCCTCCGATACGCGTTCCGTCGCTGAAAGTAATGACGGTATCTTCAGGATGCGCTCCGCGGGATGCAAGCTTTATTGGTGAATTAACTCTGACCACTTCCTGAACTCCCGGCAATGAAGTGAATGCTGAAATATCTATTCCATGACTTGCTCCGATTATCCCGACTACAGTTTGCTTCTCTCCGATAAGCCGCTCAGAATGAATTCCCTGATTCGATAATATCTTTTCGACATGAGTAATATCTGCTTCACCGGCGCTCTTGTGCATTATGATGATCATACGTTTCGTTTTTTTTACTACGGAAATGTAAACATTTTATGGACTTAGGAGGTGCCGAAAGAAATGTAAAATTAAAAATGTCGAAGACTCGCTGTGGTGAGTAAAATTAAAAATTACTGATCAAAGATAAAAAGCGCAGTTCATCTTTCGATGAACTGCGCTTGGTGTGAAAGAAAATCTAAATATTATTTCTTCGAGCTTACCAGATCAAGAGCCAGTCTGCGGACAGCATCTTCATCTTTTGCGCTTAAGATCTCAAGCATCTTCTGATCCATCTGGTCGCGAATGATGCGCTCGTAATCGCCGCGCGATAGCATTGAAGCTTCTTCTTCCATTGCTGCAACAGCCGCTTTGCCTTTACCGCCTTTGACGGCATCAACCATCTGTTTCAAAATACGATCGGTACGCTCTTCTTCTTCCGTGAACATCAGCGTCAGAGCAAGAAGACAGAGGATCGAGAACTCGATACCAAGAGCGAAAAGGATCGGTGAAGGCTTGATCGCAGGAATAAATTTCAAACCGCGAATACCAACAACGATAATCAGGAATGCTGCTCCGGCATACGCCAAACCTGTGACAGTATTGGAGTAGACTTCCACAAAGTGGAATTTCATATAAAGGGAAATGCCGTTCATGAACCCTGCCTTACCATCAAGGTAGCGCTGGCCATTATTGATACTGCTGATCTCCGACTCCACGCTTTCAAGATTGATATCTTCGCGGCGTGCAAGAAGACGTTGGTTGTTATCAGGATCGTTACGAAGAATAGATTCAACTTCTTCTTTGGTAGAAGAAAGCTGAACCATTAATCTCTTCTTTACTTCGACGATCGTATGATAAACACGATCGCGGAAGAATGGTACGCGAAGAGCAAAACCAAGCAGAACTGCAAAACAGAATCCGAAAAAGAAATCGAATGGTAAAAAACAGACGATCGCATTCAATTGGAATTGCGCTTCACCGAATCGGACGGGATTCGCATCTACTCCAAACATACCCCATTTTACTTCATCAGCAGCCATACCAACTACCCACGATAGGAATAGATGTACGCCTAATGCCATGAGTATCGTTAGAAAAATGACGGGAACACCTGACGGTTTTGCCGAACGACGGGCTGCCGGTGCCGGAGCTGTGCGTATCGGACGTGTTACTACTGCATCTGCCATAGGTAATTATCGTTAAATTGTGATGACAACGGTGAAAACAACTCTGAGGTAATTGTTTTTGACTGACTCAAATACAATACCTTTTGGAAATAATATGCAAGAAACGCGCCAAAAGCATTCTATTCCTTGCCTTAGAGAAAAAAACTCCCTTTTTTATCGTTCCATGACATATCTCATGGGATTTTTCGACAAATCAGTTCGTTAAATGCTCCACAAATATACGACATGTCAAACACCAATACCCTTTCTACTGCATTTCTTGATTTTGTAACACTCGTTTCCAGGCTCCGAAAGGATTGCCCATGGGATAAAGTACAGACTCATCAAACCTTGCGGGCTCCGCTTTTGGAAGAGACTCATGAAGCCATCGAAGCTATTGATAATGAAGATTACCCTGAGCTAAAAAATGAACTCGGAGATATCTTCCTTCATATACTTTTCCATGCCGATCTGGCAAATGAAGAAGGTCATTTCACCCTTCAGGAAGTCATCGAAGGTGAATGCGCCAAGCTCATCTACCGCCATCCTCATGTTTTCGGAACAACGGAAGTTCAGGATGCCGATGATGTGGCAAAGAACTGGGAACAGCTTAAGCGCAAAGAATCCGGCAGAACAAGCGTCTTAGACGGTGTTCCGGCTGCTCTTCCGGCGTTGCAGCGAGCCGGGCGAATACAGGAGAAGGCAGCAAAGGTCGGGTTCGATTGGAAAGAGCCGGAAAGCGTCCTGAAAAAAGTACGCGAGGAATTAGATGAATTCCTTGCCGAAACCGACGGCAAACGCCGCGAAGAAGAATTCGGCGATCTGCTTTTTTCATTAGTCAATTTCTCACGGCATATTAAGATCGAACCGGAAACTGCTCTGCGCAACGCCACCACAAAATTCGAAAGACGTTTTCGCCAAGTCGAAAAATCCGTCGAAGCAGATAAAAAGGATTGGCAAAAATATACTCTCGAAGAATTAGATGCCATTTGGAATGAAGTAAAAAGGAAAGAAGCTGATAGTTTATAGCTGATTGCTGATAGTAGAAAAAGGGTGTCATTTCGAAAGGAGTTTCGCTCCCCCAAAGAGCGAAACGCAGAGAGAAATCTATTAATAAAAATAAAACCTAATTCCCCCCTCCAGTGGTGCGGACTCTCAGTCCGCCAGTCACACCCCCCATTCCCTATTTTACATTTTACATTCATCCTTCCGCCTTTATCCTTTCCCCAACTCGCCGTACTCGGAGGGAAGCCTCCGTAACCACATTAAAAATCAACATCATAACATTGCGCGCGCGCAATATTCCGTCTTTAAAACCGAAGAGAGTCC
>JANYLL010000279.1 GCA_025357895.1 Ignavibacteriota bacterium | reverse complement strand
CGTTGATCCAAAATCCGGAGCAGCAGGAGTGCGTGTAGTAAAAAGATCACAGGAAGACAGGATAAAAGAAAGGATCAAGACACATGTCATTCCGAGCGGAGTCATTCCTACAATGCAGAAATGACGAAGATAGGAATTCCATGGACCTATATTGAATGTATCTTTCTGCCAATCCTCAGGGGATTCCTCACTTCGTGCGGATTGACATGTATAATATTGTTCTTTATTCATCCTTCTTACCAACGAGAATCAGCCTGGGAGAACTCCCCGACTCAAATGGCTTTCCAAAATAATCTCCGAATTTTTCTTTTATTGCAATACCCGCATTTGCAAACATTTTTTCGAAGTCCTGAAATTCGAAGAGCCGCACCGATTCATGAAATTCTGAAGTAGCATTTCCTGAATGGATGAGGATTTTTTTTTCAATACGGCCATTCTTGATCTTTCGGAATTGTTCTACCCGTTCACCGGATGGAAGAAACCGCTCATCATGCGGATTAATATTACCGCAAATCATACCGGAATTAAAAAAATCCAAAATAAAATATCCGCCTGATTTCAAAGATTTTCCGACGCGCAAGATAACTCCTTCGTTTTCTTCATCCTGTTCGAAATATCCGAAACTTGTAAAGAGATTCATAATCAGTTCGTACTTTCCCTCGAACGAACGCATATCTTGTTGTTCGAAATTTATTTTTACTCCTTCGGCGTCTGCAGTTTTTTTTGCTTCGCGAATAAGCGTCGGAGAAAGATCTATTGCCGTAATATTTGTATATCCGCGTTTAGCAAGATTTATTGAATGCCGTCCGGCGCCACAAGCCAGGTCGAGGATTGGAGAATCTTTTTCAATTTCAGTCGCCTTTTCGATCAAATCAAGTGCGTATAATGCTTCTTCGTTATTGCGATGACGGTACAGCGCGAGATAGCGCTCATCGGCAAACCAATCTTCGTACCATGGCTTCGTCATCAAACAAGCAGCCTTCCTTCCAACGCTTTTGCAAGCGTTGCATCGTCGACAAATTCCAGATCACTGCCAATTGGTATACCGCGTGCAATACGGGTAATGCGAGGAACAATAGGATGCAAAAGTCTTGCAAGATAAAGCACAGTTGCTTCACCTTCTACATTCGGGTCAAGTGCAAGGATAATTTCTTTCACACCTTTTTCTTCACCAAGACGTAAAAGAAGTTCTCTGATCTTTAACTCATCAGGACCTATTCCATCCAGCGGCGAAAGAGAACCACCCAGAACATGGTAAAGTCCTCTAAATTCATTCGTGCGTTCGATGACGAGCACGTCGTTTGGTTCTTCTACAATACAAATAATACTTTGATCCCGACGTCTATCACAGCAAATAGGGCATGGATCTTCTTCAGTAATATTTCCACAAACGCTGCACGTACGTACCCGTTCCTTTAAATGATACAAAGCTTCGGCAAGCGATTTGACTTCGCTATCGGGTTGCTTCAGTAAATATATTGCAAGACGAGCTGCCGTTTTTCTTCCGATCGTCGGAAGAGAGGAGAGGCGTTCGATCAGGGTTTCAAGTGCAGGAGAAGTGTATAGCATACGCTCGGGTATTATTTCATAAAAGGCAAACCCGGAATATTCGGCATAAAAGTATTCGTTACACTCGATACTTTTTCTTCTGCAAGTTCTTTTGCTTTACTGATTGCACGATTTGCTGCCGCTACGATAAGATCTTCAAGCATTTCCTGCTCGTTCGGATCGATTACTTCTTTTTCGAGTTTGATGGAAATGATTTCCTGCTTACCATTAGCAATGACTTTAACCATCCCTCCTCCTGCCTCTGCAGAGGCAATTACGGTACCTAACGATTCCTGTACCTTGGAAACTTCATCCTGCATTTTCTGGACTTGTTCCAGAGCTTTCATTAATTCGGGATTCATAAATAATAATTTTTCGTAATGAAGGAAAACGAGAAACAGTCGGGATTAGTTGAAGAAGGACGTTAAAATAACTGCATCTGTAAAATTTCTCCGGTTCCATTCATCATCCAATTACTTACTAAAAGCACGGTCACCGGAAAAACTCTCAATGATGATGCTCCATTGAATCCATCTTATATCAGATTAACGTATTGCCTATATCGTTATTTTCGTAAAAAATTAAACTCTCCGGGACGTTGGAAAAGATGTGTAGCCAATGGATTTCGCGGCTCAACCATATTATATTTTATTGATAAGGCATGAACTAACTGATGCATATAATCCGCATAACCTCCTGTACCCGTCATACGTGTTCCAAAATTAGGATCATTCAATTTTCCACCACGGGTCATCATAATTCGTGCGAGTACTCGTTTGGATTTCTCCGGAAAATTCTTTTCAAGCCAATCTGTAAAAATTGGGGCGACAGCCTGCGGCAGCCTAAGAATAGTATGAGCAACCCGAGTCGCACCTGCTTCGCTTGCCTGCTTGAGAATAGATGGTACTTCATTATCATTCAAGCCCGGAATAATGGGACCGACCATAACGCCTGTCGGAATCCCTGCTTTACTTAGTTCTTCCATCGCTTTGAATTTCATTTTTGCTGTCGAAGTTCGCGGCTCGAGTTTACTGCGAAGATCGGGATCGAGTGATGTCACGGAGAGAAGTGTACTTATAAGATTCAAACTTGCAAGTTCTCGAAGGAGATCAAGATCGCGTAAGATAAGCGCATTCTTCGTGAGAATACTTACCGGATTCCGATATTCCAGAAACACTTCCAACAACTGACGTGTCAACTTATACTTCCTCTCAGCGGGCTGATAGCAATCAGTATTGCCGCTCATCATAATCGGTTGTGGAATCCATTTAGGATTTTCAAAAGCCTTGCGCAGCAATTTTGGTGCATCATGTTTGACCATGATCTTTGACTCAAAATCAATTCCGGCATTGAAGCCCAGATATTCGTGATATGGGCGCGCACGGCAATACGAGCAGCCATGCTCGCAGCCGCGATACATATTTAATGAATACGCCATAGGTATATCAGGGCTGTCATTCTTAAAAAGAATAGATTTTGCCTGATCGTTTAAGAATTGAGTTTGAATGACGGGTAATTCCTCGCCAATGGTTTCCCATCCGTCGTCAAAGGCTTCGCGCACGCGCGTTTCAAAACGGTTTTGTGTTAATAATGTTGTTCCTCGCATATTGAATAGGTGCCTATATAAGCACCAACAATATACAACAAAAAAAAGAGACCCAATAAATTTGAATCCCTTTTATAAATTTTTATTTAGTAATTACGAGAGGCAAGTAATCTATTTTTCGTTTTCCAATTCTTTTTTTGCTTTCAGCATATCTTTTTCTTCTTCTTTTGTGATAACAGGAAAGGATGGGTTCATTTCTTTAAGTTTTTCTAAGATGATCTTTCCGATCACGAAATGCGCGTACCACTTATCGTCGGCAGGAATAATATACCAAGGCGCTGTTTTTGTGCTCGTATTTGCAAGAGCATCTTCATAGGCACGTTCATACTGCTTCCAGAATCCGCG
>JANYLL010000254.1 GCA_025357895.1 Ignavibacteriota bacterium | reverse complement strand
TTCAACCATTGTCTGTGGAAAGAAGTTTTCTGCATGACCTGTTGAACGGGTAGTAATAATAGGAACTTGCAATGCCGCGGCATCAAGTACATATCTTCCCCACGTATAACGTTGATCCAAATTCAGCCACATATACGCCCCTCCATTGTGCTTAAAAAAAACAGGAAGTGGTTCATCGCGGTAAATGGTAATGTTAGGTTCGGGATATAAATCGCGTACTTTTTTATGTAAATACAAAGGGTCCATGGATTTATATTTCCAAAAATTTTTTACAATTGTCCGCCTATGTCTTGTCAATCTTTCTTCATAGCCATACAGGGGAACATCAAGATCTTTGGCGCAAAAATATTCCGCCCATCGTGAAAGCATCATCGGGGCTAAGAAAATTTCCCGACGTCGTTCTTCGATAGGTGTGCTAAGTGCGCGAATTCCTTCAGCTGGATATGGAATGCCAATGTATTCAACACGGGTCGAAGTAAATTTTCTAAAAAAATTTTCAGAATATTTATTAATGCATATTATGAGATCAGAGCATTCCATTAATTCTCTGATATATGGCTGTGGTTTTAGATAGTTAAGAGCATCACCTTCAATAAGAGTTACCCACTTCGTATTTACCGGACGATGCTCTGCGAGATGAAATAGATGCTCTATTTGATTTTTAGTATTTGCAATAATAATATCATAGCCTTCCAAATCCTGATTCCGGACTGTTTGACATTCTGCATAATTTCCGTCAAAGGCAAATACCCAAGCCTCAATACCATTCATGGTTCTTGCATCTGCGAGGCGATCTTTTGCGCTCCAGCTCCCTGTATTTCCTCCTAATAGTAATACCTTTGGTTCAGACATTGCTCAGTAGAATAATGAGCCCGTAGAACGAAAAAAAACTGAATTTACTCCACAAATAATCGTGTTTTGTCATAAATCTTCTTTGTAATAAATCTGTTACATGCGCTCGTAGTTTAAAACCATGATAAAATCTTCGGAATGCGTCGGTATTATTCTTGCAGGCGGAACAGGTTCGCGCCTGCATCCCTGCACAAAAGTCACGAATAAGCACTTGCTTCCTATCGGCGATATGCCGATGATTTTTTACCCGATAAAAAAACTCGTCGGCGCAGGAATCACTGATATTCTCATCGTTACCGGCACGGAACACATGGGTGATTTTATTTCACTTCTTGGCTCAGGAAAAGATTTCGGATGCAGCCTGACTTACCGCGTACAGGACGAAGCCGGAGGAATCGCCCAGGCTCTTGCACTTGCCGAACGGTTTGCAAACGGACAGCCGATGTGTGTAATTCTCGGAGATAATATTTTTGAAGATAGCATTAGTAATACGATTGCAGCGTTTAAAAATGAATCCGGAAATGCCCATATCATCTTAAAAGAAGTACCCGATCCAGAAAGGTTTGGTGTTGCCATTGTAAATGGGAATCGGATCACAAAGGTCATCGAAAAACCAACTGAGCCGCCTTCAAATTTTGCCGTCACAGGTATTTATTGCTATCCGGGAGATGTCTTTAATATCATCAAAGCCTTAAAACCTTCGGCGCGTAATGAACTTGAAATTACTGATGTCAATAATGCATATATTGAGGTGGGCAGGCTCGGATACTCAAAATTCAAAGGTTATTGGAGCGATGCGGGGACATTCCCCTCACTTGCAAAAGCAAATGAGTTAGTACGAGAGGCAGCACCGAAATTCTGATCATGAGTGTCATTGCGAGTGACACACTATTATTTTTTATTTTGAATCTCTTTATTACCGGGGGCGCAGGATTTATCGGATCGAACTTTGTTCGTATGGCAATCAGCCGCGGACATAACGTTCTGAATTTCGATGCCCTAACGTATGCCGGAAAACGAGAGAATCATTCCGATCTCGAAGGAAAGTCAAATTATCTTTTCGTAAAAGGAAATATCTGTGATGAAGAAGCTGTAGAAAAAGTTTTCAAAAAACAATTTAGCGGCAAAGGATTTGACGTCGTCATAAACTTCGCTGCCGAAAGTCATGTCGATCGCTCCATTCATGCAGCGAGAATTTTCAGCGAAACAAATGTTCTTGGAACGGCAACAATGCTCGAAGCAGCGCGCGCTGCCGATGTTCCGATGTTTATTCAGATCTCAACCGATGAAGTCTATGGCAGTTTAGGAAGCGTCGGAAAATTCGAGCGTCATTCGCCGCTCAATCCTTCAAGCCCATATTCTTCAAGCAAAACAGGCGCCGATCTTATTGCACTTTCATTTTATCATACATGGGGTTATGATGTGCGCATTACCCGCTGCACGAATAACTATGGCGCGTACCAATTCCCTGAGAAATTCATTCCAACGATCATTACCCGCGCTCTACATCGAAAAAGCATTCCTGTATTTGGCGATGGACTTCAGATCCGCGATTGGATCTATGTCAACGATCATTGTGAAGGAATTTTTAAGGTTATTGAAAATGGCAAGCCTGCTCACGTTTATCTTTTCGGAGGTTCAAGTGAAAGAACAAATCTAGATCTTTCTCGTACCATCCTTAAAACATTAGCTCATAAAACTAACGTCCCTGAAGAAAATCTTCTGAAACTCATTACGCATGTTACTGATCGCCCGGGTCATGACCGTCGTTACGCCATGGATTGGACTTCTTCAAAACAAGAACTTGACTGGGAACCTACAACTTCTTTCGAGATAGGAATTGAGCATACTGTTGATTGGTATTTAAGCAATCGTACGTTTTGGGAAGGCAACAGCAAATGAAAATAGTTATCCTTGGCAGAGGACAAATCGGATCAGCACTGCGCGATGCTCTCATTGAGCACCAAATCCTTTATTGGGCAGAAGATATAGATGAGCTTACTTCTTCAGAAATAGAGAGTATCAAACCGGATGCTATTATTAATGCAGCAGGGAAAACCGACCTGAAATGGTGCGAAGAAAATCCTCGCGAGACATTCCGGTGCAATATCGAAGCTCCTACCGGATTATATCAAAGGATTACTGCAATTAATAAGAATTCTTCAAAGAAAATTCGTTTGCTCCATTTTTCAAGCGGCTGTATTTGGGATGGACCTTACGATGAAGACGCAAACCCATTTACTCCGGATCATCCGGCACGTCCAGCTGCATATTATAGCTGGACAAAAGCGGCTTGCGATCTGCTCCTTCTGGCTGAATCAGCGGAAAATGTTGCAATCCTCCGACCCCGTCAGGTATATTCATCTTTGCGTTCACCACGAAATACGATCTCAAAATTAAATTCGTACTCACGGTTAGTTGCAACTCCAAATTCGATGTCGAGCATGGAAATTATCCTTAAGACCGTAAGGCATTGCATTTCTTCAAAGACAGATTGGAATGGTATTTGGAATATCTACGATAAAGGGATCACAACTCCGTTCGAAGTTGGCAAAATACTTGCCCAAGCAGGATTGCGTGAAATGCCTGTAGTTTTAGATAAATCCGAACTCGATGTATTTCACAAACCAAAACGCGTTGATACCGTTCTCTATGATGAACGCTTCGAACAACTAATTCAGCCGGAGCGAATTGAAGTTGTGATGAAACGAACAATTGAAGAATACAAGCTATAATCGGCGCCTAGCTACTTTTACCATATCTTTCGATCATCTCGATCTCGACCGGCGATAGAAAATCTTCCACCAGATTTCGCTTATGCAAAAACTTAAAAAGTGTTTGCTTCAATTCCGGAATCGACTGCGATTCGCCTAATACTCTTTTTACTAAACTTCTTGTCTCCGAGTATTTTAATTTGCGAATAAGCCCGGAAACCATCCTCACCCTATTTGGCGCTACCGATAGTTCATCAATTCCCATTCCGATGATAAACGGCAGGGCAATTGGCTTACCTGCCATTTCGCCGCAAAGTGAAACAGTTTTTTTTCGGGCATGCGCTGCGCGAACCGTCATCGCAATTAAGCGCAGAACGGCTGGATGAAGTTCATCAAAAAGATGGGCTACAAATTCATTACCCCGATCAACAGCTAATGTATATTGTGTAAGGTCATTCGTGCCGATCGAAAGAAAATCACATCGCTCGGCAAAAGCAGGCGCTTGAAGAGCTGCTGCAGGAACCTCGACCATGATACCGACCGGAAGATTTTCATCAAAGGCTTCACCGTTCTTTCGTAATTCCAGCTTTGCTTCTTCAAGATAACCTAATGCGCGCTCAAGTTCATCTACCGTAGTGACCATCGGGAACAAGAGCTTTACATTATGTCCGGTCGAGGCACGCAAGATCGCACGAAGCTGCTCAACATGGGTTTCCGGTTGATCAAGTGAGATACGAATACCCCGCCACCCTAAAAAAGGATTCTTCTCCCGGAAACCACCGCCAATATATTTATCGCCGCCAATATCAAATGTACGAATCGTTATCGGGGCAGGATGAAAGCGATTTGCAAGATCAGAGTATATTCTCGTCTGATCTGCTTCCGAAGGGATCTCATCATACGCTGAGAGAAAATGCTCGGTTCGCAAAAGTCCTAAACCACGCATTGCCTTCCCCTTTACTTTGCTCATCAACTCAGCCTCTGCGATTGCCTCGTCGCTGATAAGCTCCATGTTCATATTAACGACGATCTTCCTTTCATCGATCGTTCTTGCGGGAAATTCCGATTCCTTTGCTTTCGCCGCAATGACCTTCTTTTTCGCCTGCTCTTCGAGCAGGCGTTCGCGGTAACGGACAAGGGTATCTTCATCAGGTGCGACAAAGAGCTCTCCGCGATCACCATCTAAGATCAGTATATCATCGGTTTCGATATGTGCAGCAGCACCTCGCAGACCCACGATCGCAGGCAGCCCGAGCGAACGAGCCAGGATCGCAACGTGACTTGTCGAACCGCCTCCATCTGTTGCAAAACCCAGAAGCTCATGACGTGAGAAAAGTATTGCATCCGCAGGGGAGAGAAATTCTGCAACCACAATTGCCGGATGATCCAGCTTTGATATCCACTTCTGCTTTTCTAATAAATGTCGGAGCAATCGTTGCTTAATATCTTCTACATCGTCAGCACGTTCGCGTAAGAGCGGGTTCTCACTTGTCTGAAGGAAATGCTGATGGTGGCTATATTCGGAATCTACTACGTATGCTGCGGATTTTTTTTCTGAACTGATACGCTTACGTATTGTATCGAGAACAAAGGTATCAGCAAGCATCATGTGCTGTGCTTCGAAGATCGCCAAGCCCTGTGTTCCGGCTTTATGCTCTGCAAGCACGCCGATCTTTTCCAATTCATTATTGGATCGCTCGATAGCATACTCGAATTGCTCGAGCTGCGGAGCGATCTCATCCGCTTCAAGCATCCGATCCTCAGCTACAAGCAGCGAACGGTTATAGTGATATGCCGGACCGATAACGATCCCGGCGTTGGCAGCTATGCCTTTATAGTGAAGCACTGTTTTGAATAAAAATTATAATACAAAATACGAAGAAATCTCAACATTGTTTTTATATTGTGATTATTTCTCTTATGAAAAACAACAAGCAGAATTCCGATGCTGATTTTCCCCATCTGAATCATACTCGAAACCGCCCGATTTTGCTTTGCCCTTAACGGATGCGAATGTCCATTCTACTAATGCTATAATTGCCCATTTTACATCGGTTTTTTATCTTTCATTCTTAAATTTTTCTCAATTCTTCCATTCTTTCTCTCCTCTTTGCTAATGACGAACGACTGAGGACTAAGAACTGCTCCATTTTTCCCTTGTAAGTCATTGATTTTACTGGCAAGTAATTGTGCACTCCGCTCCATGGCTTCAAGTTCTTCTTTACCATTATAGACAAGCGGAGGAGGCTTCGGTTCTGCCTTTTCAAGAACCTCTGCCGTTTCATCATTGATAATCGAAATTGCAAGCATTGCAAGTTTGCCTACTCCGCCGCGATCATACTTACCGATAACAGGTTTCGTCGGTGCCTGTGAATAGACGATCACCGCTACATCTTTTTCTGCCATGAGTTCACGAAGGAAATAAATAAGCTTCTCTTTCCTTCGGTAGGAGTTTGAAGTCCATTCCCAACCAGCGATAATTATAACTCTGATTCCGCATTCGCGAACAAGCTGTTCTATTCCGTCGCGTTCACCGATAAGATCGCCGCGATAGGAGGTATGGATAAGGTAATGCACTTTCGGATTACCTTCTTCAGGGTAGCCTGCATGTTCTCTGAATCTCTTGTTACTCATTCCGCAATTAATAAGCAGGACTCCGACTCCGGCATCCTTTATTTTTTTAGCAAGTGCAGAGGAATGCTTCATGACCTTCTCTGCATTATCCGACATAACGATGCTCAACTCACCGTGAGCAACGGGTATATTATTGACATAGGTGTTCTTCATTGTGATCTTCTTATTAAAATATCAAAAAAATACCCAATTATGAACCAAAAGACACCAGAAATTCCTTCATTTTTGGATCAGAAAGGGCAATTTCTAAAAGTTTGGTAGGATCTTGAATGAGAAGCATACCACGATCAGGGATCTTCCAAAACACCTCATAAGGCATCATAAGAACGAGATTTGAAAGGTGGACCTACCCTAAATTAATAGACAGTTAATTTGGTTGTTTTGCGCACAATCAGCTAGACAATGTTAAAGACTACATACAACGAATCATTTAAACAGAATGCAGTATCATTAGTGGAAGGTGGAACTCCGGCATCACAGG
>JANYLL010000239.1 GCA_025357895.1 Ignavibacteriota bacterium | reverse complement strand
CATTTTGCACGAAGTTCAAGAGGCGTGATCGCAGCAGTATCGTCAATAAAAATCGGCGCTTCATGCAGCTTGCCTATTGAATGCGAAACCTTACGCCAGTCATCGGCAGATAATCTGCCTTTACGGGCATCTTGCATACTGACTTGCGCTTCGCTGCATAGCAATCTCAGCACAAGCTGCTGCGCTCCCATTTCAAGGGAGAATACGGCAACAGGCACACGCAATTCCTTTACAGTATTCAGCGCAGCATAACGCGCCATCGAAAGTGCCAGAGCGGTCTTACCCTGCGACGGACGAGCTGCTAAAATAATAAGATCTGTTTTCTGCCAACCACTGGTGAGCTCATCGAGATCATCAAGTCCTGATGGGACTCCGGTTACTCCGGAATGATTATTGTGAATGCGTTCGAGATAATCGATCGTATCGTGAGCAAGTTTATCCATTTTCAGGAAGCTCTTGCGATGACGGGTTTCCGATAAACGGAACAGACTTGATTCTGCCTGATCTAATAGTTCGAAAGTATCATCCTCGCCCAAGAATGCGCGAAGTTTCATTTCCTCGCAGGTGCGGATGAGTTCGCGCGCAAGATATTTTTCTAAGATAAGCCGTGCATGAGCTTCGACATTTGCCGTGGTTACAACTTTCGATGTCAACTCAACAAGATATGTCGGTCCGCCTGCTTCTTCGAGTGAACCATCGAGACGTAAGCGGCTTGTGACACTTAATAGATCAATAGGTTCGCTCTTCGTATCAAGTGCGAGAATTGCGCGATAAATAGCTGTATGTGCTTCACGGTAAAAGGGGCTGTCTTCAAGTGTCCGATCTCCAAGCACTTCCATGACGCGGTTCGCCGCCGTCTTATCGATCATCATCGCGCCCAGGATGGATTGCTCGATCTCTAATGCCTGTGGCGGTACAAGCCCTGTTCCTGCAACGCGGTCATAGAGTTCGGAAAAACTGCGCAGGTAGGTCCGGCTCGTCCGCGAACCGGCTGCTTCTTTTGATTGAATGGGAATGATGCTCACGGGTATAGATTTATCGAAGTTGAATCTGCAAAGTTACGGAGATAACACGGAAATACAATGAACAATTTATCCATTTAAAATAACAGGTTATACAGTAGGTTATACAGTGTACAAGTGGATAATTTCGGGATAAAAAAAAGCGCGACAAATGCCGCGCCTTTTTCTATTCGAAGTTTTCCGAATTACTTTGTAACGGTCATTGTCCGTTCGATCGTCTTTCCGCCGGCATTCATCGTATAGATATACATGCCCGCTGAAAGTTTCGAAGCATCAAAATTCACGCTATACGTACCTGCATCTTTCGTGGTATTCACAATGCTGCCAACTTCACGACCTAATACGTCATGGACGGTGATCGAAACGGGTGTGCGTGCGTCAACTGAATATCCGATCTTTGTATCATTTACAACAGGATTCGGATAGTTCTGTCCAAGCGAGAAATCAGAAACGGAGCCGGCATTCACAGCATTCAGCCCACCCACCAGCGGTCTTTCCTGGGCTTGTAAAATACTACCTACTGTTGAGGATCCCTTTACTACATTTGCAATAAAGACGATGCTGCAATTTGCGGGATCGAGAATAGTATCAGGAATGGTCGGAGCCGTAAAGTCAACGGTCACATCTATCTTATCACCTGGGACTACCAGCTTATCACCTGCTTTGAAAAGACTTGCATCTATCGTAGTCGGAGTCGGGAAACTAACCTTTGTTCCGAATTCATTCGGATACATTTGACGGACAATATCATCCCATGTATAATCAGTCCAATACGGAGAAGGTAGGCGGTAATCCTCCTGTTGTCCGGCTACACCGCTTTCGGTAATTACCGTAGTAAGGCGAATCGTTACTGAGGCATCGTAGACCATTGCCAACGATCTCTGCATTTGGATAACTGCATGAACCTTCCGGGTTGCAGGATCGAAGGAATAGCTCGTTATATTGATCGAAACAGGAGCATCCGGCTGCTGCACGAGCACGTCATGAACGTACTGCGGCCATACACCGCGATTCGTCATTTGATATGTCTCGCCTGGGAAATACCAGCGTTGAATCGAAGCATTAGGATATCCTTGAATTTTCATATCATTTATCAGCCTTTGACCTGCCGGAATCATATTCGGTTCTGTCGTCGAACCGCCATGATATTCAAGAGCAATGAATGAGCCTGTTGCTGCAGTATCTTTTATACTTTTCGCAACTTCTTTTCCTTGCGGGCAATATCCGCACCAGTCGCCTGTACCTTCTTCGAGCACAGCAACGGTGGGCTGAGTAACGACAGAATTCGGCAAAACATAAAGTGCAATATTAAGAGGAACATTCGTATGCGATGCATCATTGGTCACGATTGTCACTGTTCCTTTATATAACCCTACTGCCATTGTTCCGGCAGATGCTTTGAGTGTAAAGGAAATGGATTGGAACGGATCTACACTTTGATTTGATGCCGAAAGCCATGACTTGATACTATCCGGAATTGTCACGCCGACCGTTAAAGGAACAACACCGATGTTTTCAGCGCCGAAAAATATCTGCTTTGTGGTGTTTTGGTTTGCATTGATAAGAACGGTATTGACATTCAACACCGCAGATGGAAGTTGTGCAGTAGATAATGTAAATTTGAAAGCACGTTGATTCTGATAGTTTCCTACTAAATAAATATCGTTGCCAGTGCCCACGAGATTTCCGCTATTAGTAGAAACAACAGGAAGTCCATATGATGTCGTCCACATATCGGAACCTTCATCATACAGATACGTATTTGCATAATTAGCAGGAGAAGAAGGACCTCTGCCGCCTGTTACAACAAATTTCCCACCGGCAGTACCACCAGTCATCTGCGCAGCGACGAAAGGAATTGCGGACACCTCTGTCCAAGCGACATCTGTTGAACTGGGGACGCCTTTCCAAGTTTTACCTGTGTAAAAACCTGCATTGGTAATTAAACCTCCCGAAATATAAATATTGCCGTTGACGACAGCAGATGCTGACAACCTACTGGTAAACGAAGGGGTTGTACCAGCGTTCGTCCAAGTATCGGCAGTAGGATCGTAAATCTGAACCAGGTTGACGTCGTTTCCGGTGAAGGATCCTAGGGAGCCATTGACAACATAAATTTTACCGTTAATAGCTGCTCCGGCAAAAAATGATGTTTTCGTAGGAATTGCTTTTTTGGCAGTAAAAGTAGCAGCAACAGGATCGAATGCATACGTCGTACCTTCAACTCCGGTTGAAATTGATCCTCCGACGAGATATATCTTTCCGCCTACTATTCCCGCATAACCCGCAAACTTTCCTATTGGCATTGCAACAGTAAGTTTTTTCCATGCAGCATCTCCGGGAGTATATGTATATACAGCATTTGATACGGCATTAGAAGCACTGGTTAATCCGCCAAATGCATAGACCGTGCCATTAAACATTGCTGTCATCGGCCAATTCAGCTCGACAGGCAACTGTGGAATTTCCGACCATTGCGCAGTAGATGAACTTGCTGTAAATCCGATAGCAAGTAAAATTAGTAGTAATGAACGTTTCATTTTTTAAATAGAGAATTAGTGAAAAAAAATATACATGAAAATCACGCAACAATCTTGTATTTGGGGCGTTCTCATATAGGGAACTCGCTCAAACGAAAATTATAGAGTAGGAATATAACCCATTTTTAGGCAAGAGGTTTCCACAACAGCAAAGGAATCTTCCCCTAATCTTAATAGACACGGGAAATAGGCTGTTTGTGACACCTGCGGAAGTCAAAAGTTCAAAGTCAAAAAGGGAAATTCCCTTAGAAACCTTGGGGGATTCCTTCCGCCGCCGCGGACTCATTCGGAATGCCATATTAACTCAGAAGCACTTAGACGCTATTTTGACTTTGAACTTTTGACTTTTGACTTCTGGTTCTTTCCGTTACAAAAACCTTCTGCTTCCGTATTTGTATCTTTGTAGAAAATTATAAGCTTTCTGAATGAAAATTCTTTACTCATATCTCAAGCAATACCGCAAACTCGTCGGGCTTGCGCTTTTTTTGGCGGCAGTAAATCAGGTGTTCTCTCTGCTCGATCCTGTCGTGTTCCGTCATGTGATCGATGATTATGCGACGAAGCCCGGTCAATATACCGAAGGAGAATTTTTCCTTGGCGTCATTAAATTGCTTGGCTTGGCAGTAGGTGTTGCCTTTGTCTCTCGCGTGGCGAAAAATTTTCAGGACTATTTCGTAAACGTTATCACGAATCGTCTTGGCGCTCAAGTCTATACTGAAGGTTTGGAGCATTCACTTCAGCTTCCCTATTCCGTTTTCGAAGATCAGCGTAGTGGCGAAACACTTGGCAAATTGCAGAAAGTCCGCACCGATATTGAGCGCATCATCCAAATGGGAATTAGTTTTGTTTTCACAACGCTTATCGGTGTGATCTTTGTGACTATTTATGCTTTCACGATAAATTGGATCATCGCACCGGTGTATTTTGCCACAATTCCGATCATCGGCTTTCTCAGTTCATATATGAGCCGGAAGATCAAAAAGGTTCAGAAAACGATCGTTGCAGAAACGACAGCACTTGCCGGATCAACAACGGAATCGCTGCGCAATATTGAACTTGTCAAAAGTCTCGGTTTGGCAGATCAGGAGATAAGCCGCTTGAATGCCACTACGGGAAAGATTCTAAAGCTTGAACTGAAAAAAGTAAAATATATAAGAAGTCTGAGCTTTATTCAGGGGACAACGATAAATTTCCTTCGCACAAGTATTTCTTTTCTGATGCTCTATCTTATTTTCAGGCAGAGCATTACCTTCGGCGAATATTTTTCTCTATATATCTATTCATTCTTTATTTTCGGACCGCTGCAAGAGCTTGGTAATTTCATAAATATCTATCGCGAATCCGAAGCATCACTTGATAATTTTACCGGTATTATGGCAATGCCTGTTGAGCCTATTCCGGTTGATGCAGTTTCAGTAAAAGATATTCGCACTCTTGCATTCAGCGATGTAAGTTTTCAGCATCAGACAGCAACAACGAAGGCATTGCAGGATGTATCATTCTCCGTTGATCGTGGTGAGACGATTGCATTTGTCGGTCCATCAGGATCGGGAAAAACAACGCTTGTGAAATTGCTTGTCGGCTTATACCGTCCGCAAGCCGGAGAGGTGCTGTGCAACGGAGTTGCCACGGATAAATTAAACCTTGATGAACTTCGCAATCGTATTGGTTTTGTAACGCAGGATACACAATTATTTTCAGGTTCGATCAGAGAGAATTTACTTTTTGTTCGACCTGATGCAACCGATGAAGAGTGCATGAAAGTGCTTCATCAAGCCGCTTGTGATAGTTTACTTGCAAGAGCCTCCAACGGTCTTGATACCGTAATAGGCGAAGGCGGAGTGAAAGTCTCAGGGGGGGAGAAGCAGCGCCTTTCGATCGCGCGCGCATTGCTCCGCCGTCCCCAGCTTTTAGTCTTCGATGAAGCCACATCTTCACTTGATTCACTAACTGAAGAAGAAATATCGGCAACGATACGTGATGTCTCAATGCATAGTGATCAGATCACAATTCTCATTGCACACAGACTATCAACTGTTCTTCATGCCGATAGAATTTATGTCTTGGAGCGCGGGCATATTGTCGAATCCGGCAAGCATCAAGATCTTCTTGCAGAAAAAGGATTATACTATGCCATGTGGCGCCAGCAGATCGGGGAACGAGGCATCGATCAGATCAGAAGAATGTCGATACCGGTAAACTAAAAGAAAGGCTCGCGATTTGCGAGCCTTTCTTGCGGACGGCAATTTAAGTGTGCATCTGAAAAAGCTCGAAGAAGCAAAGTATATTTCCGTAAAAAAAAACTTTGCTGATAGGAAGCCGATCACGCATTATAAACTAGCGGCATCAGGGAGAAAGGCTTTTGAAGCATATTATCCTTTCGACCGCTTCGACCTTAAACATTGTGATCCGCTCGGATATAAATTAGTCGAGGATCTGTAGTAAGTGAATGAGAAGTAATAAACCCTGCTATTTCTTTACTAGGAATTGTACCTTCTTCGTCTTCACCCTTTCCCAGTTTTTCAGAGAAGTGAATGGAATAAACCATTCATAACCACCGGGAATTGGTTTTATCGCGGTCTTAGCCGGAGGAGGTTGAAGATTCTCTGAGAGCACACCGATATGTAATCCGCCTGATTCGAGTTTTGACATGACGATAATATTTGAATTATCCTTCTTCCGAGTTTTTCCTTTCGATGCCACAAAATCAAATTTTGTCATACCCTCAGGATGAGAGACTTTCAGATCGACGGTAAGCTCGCCGGATGTATTCTTCTCCGATTGTGCGTCCTTCATATACTCGGCAATATCGTCGGCAGATCTGATATGAATATCTGTGATAAAGAATGCTGTCGTATCGAAGAGACTATCGCGTTTTGAATATCCGAGATAACCGGGAAGTTTTTCGAAAGCGCTATCCTTGCCTGATTCATGTGCCAGCATCGAATCCATCATTTGCTTTGGAGTGGGAATTTCTTTTTTTGCGCTGAGGTCCATGGAATCCATCGAATTTAATGAACCGATAAGTGTAAGCACGTCGAGCCCGAACGAAACTCTTTCCGAAAGAATATAGGAGTTGTCTTTTAATGGAATGATATAGACATAAATATCAAAACAGCCGCTTAAAACAAAAGCAATAAATAGGATGCAGAATATTTTTTTCATTGGGGAATAAGAATGATGCCCTTGCTACAATGCTAGTCTTGTTTAGGTTCGAACTTATCTTTTAATGTGCAACAACCATTGGCTTCATCTCAACAAATTTTCCGATCTGCAAGTGATAATAATAAACCCCGGTGGGAAGATGCGAGGCATCGAACTCGATGCGATGGTCTCCGGCTTGCAATTCCC
>JANYLL010000237.1 GCA_025357895.1 Ignavibacteriota bacterium | reverse complement strand
CTCGCAACCCGACGCGCGGAAGGATTTCGTATTTTTGCATCATGGCGCATTCGTATGTTCGCAACACGGTTCATATTATCTTTAGCACGAAAAATCGCGAAAAGAATTTGCATTCGGAAATTCGTCCCGAGTTATGGAAATATATTGCCGGCGTGATTCGCAATAAAGAGATGCAGCCGATCGCTGTCGGCGGATTTGAGGATCATTGCCATGTGCTGCTTGCAATTCCTTCGACAATCACAATTGCAAAAGCCGCCCAAGCAATAAAGACTAATTCATCAAAATGGTTATCGGAAACATATCCCGAATTGAGGGATTTCCAGTGGCAGGAAGGGTATAGCGCATTCAGTGTCAGCAGTTCGGTGATTCAAAGAGTAGTAGAATACATTAAGAATCAGGAGGAGCATCATAAAACAAAAACTTTTCGGGATGAATATATTGGATTTTTGAAATTGAATAATATTCCGTTTGATGAGAAGCATGTGCTGGGATGATGATGTCTCGCCTCAGGACTAACGTCCTGGGCTGGATAATATCGTCCCTATCGGGACTTTGAGAGTTTTTATTCCTGAATTCCCAGGACTAACGTCCTGGGCTTAATAATGTCGTCCTTCGGACTTTGCATTCGCATCGTGAATGCGGAAGAATCCCAAACGCATTAGTCCCGTTAGGGACGATATTATTCAGCCCAGCATAAAATGCTGGGAAAAGAAAATAAAAATTTAAAAAGTCCCGTAGGGACGAAATTATTAAGAATCCCAGGACTAACGCCCTGGGCTTAATAATGTCGTCCTTCGGACTTTGCATTCGCATTGTGAATGCGGAAGAATCCCAAACGCATTAGTCCCGATAGGGACGATATTATTCAGCCCAGAGCGTAAGCTCTGGGAAAGGAAAAAAGAAGAAAAAGTCCCTTAGGGACGAAATTATTAAGCCCGGGACGTGAGTTCTGGGAAAGCGAATGATGCTTCTCATCTCGACGCGGACTGCATTCCGGGTTCCCCTTCTTGCATTGTTCGTCAAGGTGGATTACCCTTGCAAGAAAATTGACGAAAGCCCGATTCGAAGTGGGGAAACGGAGAGTATATGCATTAATGTTAACATCTTATGACCCAACTTGCACAATCATTACTTGACCTTCCTTTTGAAGAGCGTTTTGAGCTGATTTGGATATTGTTGGATTCCATTGAAAAAGAAAATCACGATCTTGCCGTGAAAGGTCTAACTGAATTGGCGTACAGAGTTGATGAAATTTTAAGCTCAGGTAATCAAGATAAGATTTGGAAACTTGCTGAAGAAAGAGTACTATTAAGAAAGAAGAGCTATTCCATAGCTTGATTAATATGACCCCGCAAGAAATTACCAAACTTATAAGTCAATGCGACGGGTTCGAATGGGATAAGGGAAACTTAGATAAGAACTGGATCAAGCACGGAGTAGAAGCTATAGAAGCTGAAGACATCTTCAGAAATAATGAAGCTCTCTACTTCAAAGATGAAAAACATTCGATAAAAGAGGAGCGATATTCTGTTATTGGATTGACTCCGCGAGGCAGGGAATTATTCGTTACATTTACCGTTAGAAATTCTAAGATACGCGTCATCTCAGCGAGGGATGCGAACGAAAAGGAAATACAGTTTTATGAACAAACAATTCAAGGAAATACCGAGCTTTAAAAGCGAGGACGAGGAGCGCGAGTTCTGGGCTACGCACGATTCGACCGAATATATTGATTGGTCGAAAGCCGTCAAGGCAGGTCCGTTTCTGAACTTGAAGCGCACTGAAGGACTCATCGAACTTAATATTCCCGAGCCTACGCTAAAAAATCTGAAATCTCTCGCTAAAGGGCGTGACATCTCCGAACTCGTTCAACGTTACGTTACTGAAGGTATAAAACGTGACTCTGCAGGCTTGCAGACATCCCATTAATGGCTCCCCCAATTTTACATTTTACATTTTTAATTTTACATTCCCCCGCCTTCCCCTGCTTGCATTGCCCGCCGAGGTGGGTTACCATTGCAAGAAAGTTGACGAAAAACGATTAGTAATTCTCATAACACCGAAAGACGCGGAACGAGGGGAATTTGTCGTATATTTGCGGTCGTATTATCATATCTATATGGACGAAACAATAAATAATGGAATAGCTGGACTAAGTACCGAGATAGTGCAACATATTGACGAAGAATTAATACTCGGTCAAATTCTTCAACTATTAAGACCACTTGATATTAGTTCTAAAGAGAAAATCATCAAAACCGTAGCCACTTTCTACGACTTGGAGGTACTTCTTAATCGAGAAAACAGTATTACCTTTCAGCAAACGAATGAAAATTATTCTGAATCGCCACGACATGATTTCTTTACTGAAGATAGAAGTCTTTCCCCAAAGGAATTCATGCTCCTAAAAAAACCAAATACTGATGTTGAACGAATTGCTTGCTTGGCATACTATGCTACTCACTATAGGGAGACACCTCATTTTAAAACACTAGATTTAACAA
>JANYLL010000222.1 GCA_025357895.1 Ignavibacteriota bacterium | reverse complement strand
TATTTTGCGAGAATCACGTTGCCGAATGAGGTTATTACGAGGAAAATAATTAAGGAGTAAGATTATGAAAAAGAAATTCGGAATAATCATCCCGTTACTATTATTAACACTTGGTTTTTCGCGTGTGCTTAAATCCCAATGGATTCATTCATCGGCTGCTATCGGAACATCCATAAATTGTTTTGTAAACAACGGCCCGAAACTTTTTGCAGGTACACTGAATGATGCAGCCGGGGTTTGGCTATCAACTGACCACGGCGTTAGTTGGATTCCGAAAAAATCAAATCTCTATAGCGTTTCCAGACTTCTCTCATTTGGCAACGATCTTTTTGCAAATGCGTATTCACCGGCAACCTTTCAGCGTTCTACCGATAATGGCGATAGCTGGTCCGATTTTATTGTAAATCTGCCAACGCAGAATTTTGCAAGCGACTTCTTCGTCAGCGGATCCAACCTCTTAGCAAGCGATTCGATGGGAAGTGTTTTTACCTCGAAAGATAGTGGAAAGAGTTGGATAATGCTGAATAACGGTTCGCTGGGGAAAGGAGCTTCTTTGCTTGAACCCAACGATTCGTTTTTCTTTGCACATACCGATAGCGTTTTATTCAGGTCGGCTTACAATCAAACGAGTTGGACTCCTATTCTTACTCATTTCCATATATCTACTTTCACGTTGACAGGTTCTACGATATTTATTTCTACCATTGTTAATTACAATCAGATTTTTCTTCGGTCGAAAGATAACGGAGTGAGGTGGGATACTATTAATATACCTGGTGATCTACTTATTGCAGGAGGGACTAATCTTTTTACTGGGTCTTTGGGTAATTCTTCTCCAATTAGCATGTCTTCCGATAGCGGAAATAGCTGGATAAATACCGGGGCTATGGGTCCCCCATCGCCTCATCGTCTTACAGCACTTATCCTAAGTAGTCCCAATCTCGTTCAAGGGACGATCAGCGGCGGGCTTTGGTATCATCCACTTAATGGGTCGAGTACTGTAAGCGCTGAAACCTCCGGGCTGAACTCTATCAATCTTTTTCCCAACCCCACAACCGGCATTCTCTCTATCAGCAACCTCTCCGAAAATCTTATAAATATTTCCATTTTTAACACCATCGGCGAAAAGGTGATGGAGATTCCGAAGCCGAATGGGGCGGAGTTCGAGATCGATATCTCGGCGCTTCCGGCAGGGATGTATTATGCGAGATTTGTTTTGACGGGCGAGATTATTACGAGAAAGATCATAAAGGAGTAATTGCTATGAAATTAAAATCTGTAGTTCTTCTATCATTCTTTGCGTCCATTTTTTATTCTCCAACTCTCCATGCGCAATGGACACCCGCAGGATTGCAAGGAATTTCCCTTTCGGCTCTTACGGTGAATGGCGGCGATGTCTTTGCAGGTGGAAATTTTGGCGGCGGTATTTATCGCTCGACAGATAACGGATCAACATGGTTTCAAACTAATACGGGTCTTTTTGATAAAAATATTGTCACTCTCGGAGGAAATGCATCACTGGTCCTTGCAGCAACGGATACCGAAGGCATTTTTATTTCCACGAATAACGGTTTGCAGTGGAATGTCCTCTCCGGTTGGAAAATTCGGGATAGTGTAAGGCAATTTGCTTTTCTCGGAACTGAGATTTTTGTCGCTACTACACGCGGCGGAGTTTTTCGCAGTACCGATGAAGGAGTGAATTGGATTGCAGTAAATAATGGATTATTATCTCTCCATTTGCGTGGTTTAATTAGTGATGGCATCAATCTTTATGCAAACTCAGCCGATGCCCGCATTTTCCGATCGAGTGATCACGGTAATACTTGGATCAATGCAAGCCAGGGGCTGCCAAGTATAGGTCTCAATGCGATGATGTTCGATGGAAGTGCGCTTATCGGAGCCAATCAATTTGGACTGTATCGGTCGGTAAATTTCGGCAGAGCGTGGATAAATCTTCACGCTGTTGATACGACATTTGCACAACCAAATTATCCTATCGATAAATACGCAGTGTACTCGATCACGTCCAGTGATAGCGGAATTATCGTCGGCACCTCCGGCGGGGTGTACAGGACAATTGACTTAGGACTACATTGGACCCGCCCTTCAGAAAAAAATGCAGACGTCGGAATTTATGGGACTGGCGTTAACTTTCTGGTGAATATCGGCACATATGTCATTGCCGGAACTACAACTGGAATTTCTCGCTCGACAGATTATGGAGTTTCCTGGCATCAAAAATCAACGGATGTACACCCATTTGGACCTGGTCAAAATCATACTGTTAATTGCATTGCCCTGATCGGAACAAATCTCTTTGCAGGAATTGATAATGGAGGATTCCCGCATTCAAGCGACGATGGAGTAAATTGGATTCCAAGCAATGGGTTATCGAATAATAAAGTCAATGCTTTTGCGAATCTCGGTTCAAATTATTTTGTCGGCACCGATACTGCAGGAGTATTTCTTTCTTCCGATAATGGCATAAACTGGACTACCCTCTACGGTATGACCAATAGTTATCCAGTCGGTGCACTTGCTGTTTCCGGCTCTGCCATATTCGCGGCGACAATAGGAGGCGGAGTATTTCGCAGCAACGATACAGGCAAAAGTTGGATTCCGGTGACTCCGGGATGACTTCACTAAATATTTATTCTCTTTTCTTTAATGGTACTTATCTCTTCGCAGGCTCTCAATATAAAGTTTTCCGGTCAACGAATTTGGGGACTACCTGGGATACGAGCATCACACGATTCTCAAGAATCAATGCATTTGCCTCTATGGGCAGCTACCTTTTCGCCGGAGAGTATTATTCTGATCGAAGCGGTGATGTGTATCGCTCAAGTGATAATGGCATAACCTGGACATATACGAAAGAATATGGGCCTGTCTTTGCCTTAATCGTCAGCAATGATAATATCTTTGTCGGGAATGGAACAGGCATTCATACTCCCACCAACGGACTTGAGCGAAGCCTTGATACTGGTGCAACCTGGATCGCAGCAAGTAATGGAATAGGAGGAGCAGCTCACTCCTTTGCAGTAATTGGAGATGCACTGTATGCCGGTACAGTCAACGGACTTTGGCGGAGACCTTTATCTGAGTTTATCAATTCATTCGGAATAATTAAAGCGGATAATCTTGATTTTGGCAATGTAATGGTTGCCGATACAATCTGCAAGGCGGTCGAGATACACAATTTAGGGAATGCGCCTTTCACACTTACCGGAATTTTGAATGAATATGGCGACACATTAAATTTTTTAATAGACCAAAAGCAGTTTCCAGCACGTATTAAACCTGGAGATAGTATAAAGATTAATATTTGCTTTTACGCAGATACAATAAATTATTATGATGTACAGATACATTGGAGCACAGATATCACTGCTGAATATAAAAATATAGGGAATAATTTGTCAATTATTAGAGCCCATACTGTAAAAAATTCAACCGTAACTTCACGAGAAGTACCGAAACTGCTATGTTTTCCCAGCCCCACATCCTCCCTCCTTACCATCCGCAACGCACCTGAAAATCTCACCGGCATTTCCATCCTCAATGTTCTCGGCGAGAAAGTGATGGAGATCACTGCGCCGCATTTGGCGGAGTTCACGCTCGATCTCTCGAAGTGGCCTGCGGGGATTTATTATGCAAGATTTTCTTCGACGGGTGAGATATTTACGAGGAAAATTGTGAAGAATTAAAAAAATGTAAAATGTAAAAATTGGGGAGCCTCTCCCTGCCCACTCCATAAGCTCATGGAGTGGGATTTTTTTTCGTATATTTGAATATCATTAATAGGCACCTATGGAACATCTCAACCAGAATTTTAGAAGATTTCAAAGATTAAGACGATTAGGGAGCAAACTCCCCTTAATCTCTTAAAATCATGGTACAGAGAAAAAGTAGGAATCCGCGCGTGCGCACAATGATGTTGTTCAATTATAATGAGTTACAAGGGCTTCAGAAGAAAGGGTGAAGGCAGGTGGATGAAGGATGAACATAGCTGATCTCCCCACTGTTTACTGGGGACTATAAACTGTAAACTTGTAATTTGGCTAAAGCAATTTTAGAATTCGAAAAACCTATTGCCGATCTTCAGGAAAAGATCGCCGAGATGCGCACGTTGGGCGAATCGGTCGATCTCACTTCTGAGGTTGCGGCGATGGAATCCAAGGTCGAAGAACTACGCCATGAGATATTCGAGAACCTCACTCGGTGGCAGCGCGTGCAGCTTGCAAGACATCCGGACCGTCCGTATTCTTTG
>JANYLL010000205.1 GCA_025357895.1 Ignavibacteriota bacterium | reverse complement strand
TATTTTGCTCTGTTTTCTTCAATCGGAGTGTTGAGAAGCTCAATAAATTTTTCTTTTTTTAACTTCCCTTTTCCTACTTCAACCAATGCTCCGATAAGCGATCTTACCATTCCACGAACAAAACGATTAGCTCGAATTGTAAACATTATTTTATCATCAAATTCTTCGAACTCACAGATATCAACAATCGATCTATAATGATCAACATCATCCGATCGCTTGGAATATGAAGTAAAATCATGATCACCAATACAATGAAAAGCAACTCTCTTCATCGATGTAATATCAAGAGTTTCCCAAACGAACCAAGAAAAGTTTCTACTGAGAGCTGTGCGATGTTTGAATATCGTATATCGGTATTCCCTATCCAGAGCCTGAAACCGTGCATGAAAGTCTTCCGGTACTTCCCTCATGCCACGAATGACAACATCATTTCCGGAATTACCATTGATAGCTTGAGTTAATTTCTCCAATCCCATTAATGAAGATTCAGGAAGCGTTGCATGAGCAACCATGCCAAAAGCATGAACGCCTGCATCGGTTCTGCCTGAGGCAGTAACGGGAATGTGCACTTGAAAAACAGTTTTGAATGCAAACTCAAGTTCCTGCTGTACAGTCCGAACTCCGGGCTGTATTTGCCAGCCTGCGAAATCTGTACCATCATATTCTATAAGGAATGCGATTTTCATTCAATCTATGAAACTGTCCGTAACAGTTTTCCGAAATTTTCGTTAGTATACAAAATACTTTTAACAGAACAAAATTATGTGCGGAATAGTCGGTTATATCGGCGATCGTGAAGCAACTCCGATCATCCTTGCAGGGTTGAAACGCCTTGAATATCGGGGCTATGATTCAGCCGGGATAGCTCTTATCGAGCATCATAATTCAAATGGAAAAAGCGTCGCTTCCGGGAATTTAGCAACTCTCAATATAAAAAAATGTAAAGGAAAAGTCACACAACTCCAGGAGTTGATCCGCAATATCCCCTTGACGGCAAAACTTGGCATAGGCCATACTCGTTGGGCTACGCATGGTGCACCGAGTGATATCAACAGCCATCCGCATACTGATCAAACGGGAAGAATCGCCATCATTCATAACGGCATCGTCGAAAATTATTCTGCAATCAAGGAAACGCTGATCCGTCGCGGGCACACGTTTCAAAGTGAAACTGATACTGAAGTTCTCGCCCATCTGATCGGCGAGTTTTATAGTGATGGGCGAAATTTAACAGAAGCAGTTCGTCTGGCACTCAGCGAGATCATCGGAGCCTACGGTCTTTGTGTTATTGCTAAAGATTCGCCGGATGAAATCGTCTGTGCCCGAAAAGGCTCTCCAATCGTCATTGGAGTCGGCGATAATGAGAATTTTATCGCTTCTGATGCGGCAGCCATTGTCTCGCATACTCGGAATGTTATCTATCTTTCCGATAATGAGATCGCAACAATAACTCGTAACAGTATAAAGACCCGAACGATCGGAGATGTTATAGTTACGAAAGATATCGAAGCGATCACGATCAAACTTGAAGAGATCGAAAAAGGCGGCTATGAACATTTCATGCTTAAAGAAATTCATGAGCAACCTTCGACCGTTCGTGATGCTATGCGCGGAAGAGTTATTGAAGATGAAGGTTCTATTGTCCTCGGCGGATTACGAAATCATCTGGCTCATATCCGAAACGCCAAACGTATTCTCATAACTGCTTGCGGAACAAGTTATCATGCCGCCCTAATCGGAAAGTATATGCTTGAGCAGCTTGCTCAGGTTCCTGTTGATGTTGAATATGCTTCTGAATTTCGTTATCGTAATCCTGTGGTTACAGAGGGCGACGTCATGTTCGTCATCAGCCAATCCGGTGAAACAGCAGATACTCTCGCTGCGATGCGGGAAGCGAAACGCAAAGGAGCCTTAGCTTTAGGTGTTGTCAATGTTGTCGGCTCGACTATCGCTCGTGAATCTGATGGCGGAGTCTATATTCATGCCGGTCCGGAGATCGGCGTAGCTTCCACGAAAGCCTTTACTTCGCAAGTGACCGTCTTCGCACTGCTTTCGATCATGCTTGGCAGAATGAAGAGCTTATCTGTAGTTGACGGAAAAGAATTTATCCGGGCTTTGGTGAAATTACCGGAACAGATAAAAACAATTCTTGAAACTTCCGAGCCGATGATCCGAGAGATTGTTAATGAATTTAAGGGAGCCGATCATTTCCTTTATCTCGGAAGAGGTTACAACTATCCTGTTGCGCTTGAAGGCGCGTTGAAATTAAAAGAAATTTCTTATATCCATGCCGAAGGTTATCCGGCCGCAGAGATGAAACATGGTCCAATTGCTCTGATAGATAACGACATGCCCGTCGTTGTCATCGCTCCACATGATGATGTCTACGAAAAGGTATTATCTAATATTCAGGAAGTCCGAGCCAGAGGAGGAAGGTTAATAATTATTGCAAGCGAAGGCGATAAAAGTGTAGATAAACTAGCTGAGAAAGTGATCTATATTCCGGAAACAATTTCGATGCTGCTTCCCATTCTCTCGGTTATTCCGTTGCAGCTTCTCTCTTACTACATGGCAACGGCGAGAGGAGCGAATGTTGATCAGCCAAGAAATTTGGCGAAATCTGTGACCGTAGAATAAACTCAAAACCGGGATTTAATACTTTAAATCCCGGCTCGGATAAACCTTACATGCGATGTGAGCGGTAGTCAACAACTGTTGCTTTTTCCTTCAGCTCCTCCAACCATTGCCCGAAGAACCTCTGCTGTTTTTCCTGATTAAGCTTTTCGAATTCCTTCGTTTTTTGTGCTTCGTACTCTTGTTTATCGGCGGGTTTTATATCCAATACTTTGATAATATAATATCCGCTCTCTCCTTCGATCGGCTGGCTGATCTCACCCGGCTTCATTGTAAAAGCAGCATTATTAACTCCAAACTCAGGTCCTACTCCCGGAGTAGCTTCTGCAGGACCAAAAGTAATTGTCGTCGGACGGTAGGTAGAATCAATTGCAGTGAGCTTTGAAAGATCGTCACCGGGTGCGAGTTTAGCACGAACCTCTTTTGCTTTACCAGCAAGCGCTTCCACAGATTTACGTTTTGCTATTGCTGACTTGATCTGTTCTTTAATCATACTATCAAGCGGTTTTACTCCTTTAGGAATAACTTCGGTTACCTGACCGACTACGGTAAGATGCGCGATCGGAATTCGAACAGGCTGAGTAATATCACCGGCTGAAAGTTCAAAAAGATAATTCACCCATGGCATATATCCAAACATAGGGGATGCACCTTTCTTCATAACAAGAGGTCCGTCTGAAGTAACACGAAGATTCTGAGCTTGAGCAACCGGATCAAAACCATCCTTTACAGCTTTTTCTCTGAAGATGCTTGCTTGTTGGGCAACCATCCTTGTGGTTTGTGAACTGGGTTTGATATCAACAGGTATAGTACCGATCTTAAGTTTCCTGTTCGAGCGTGCAATAACTTGAAAAACATGATACCCGATCGTCGATTCAAGAGGTCCCTGCAATTCTCCAACAGGAGCTTTCATCACTGCTTCTTCAAAAGCAGGAACGTACATTTTCTGCCCCATCCATCTCATATCTCCACCGTTACGAGCAGCCGGATCTTGTGAATATTGACGTGCCATCGCAGCAAAATCTGCACCCGCTTTAATATCATTATAGAGTTTTGTAGCAAGGGCTTTTGCACTATCTTTATTTTCCGGTCTTCCAAAACCGATCATAATATTTTTAGCATGGTAGAAACTTGCACCGGTATCCTGAACTTCAAAAACACGCATAACTCTGATCTGTCCCTGATTGACTCCGGTGACAACATCGCCAACTTTTGAATTCAGTACTTCCTCACTGTTATTATAGGCGCTGAACATATTAGGGCTCATCATTACCGGAAGTTGATATCCTCCGTCACTATAGCCATGGGCAAGTTCGTTGACAGTGCTATCGGAAGAAGTCGGAGGAAGCGCGAACCATTTTTTCTTTAATCCCTCAATGCTCTCCAAGAGTTTTACAGAATCTTTCGGAGTCGGAGCTTCACGGAAAACGACAAATTTAATCTTCCTCGCTTCTTCACGTTTATAGAGAAAAGGATGATCTTCATAATATTTCTTTATTTCGTCGTCCGTAACTTTCGCGATAAATTCACGCGGACTTTGCGTCGGCATCAGCTTAACAAGTTCTACTGTAGCTTTCGCACTTGAATTTTCATACCGTTCCCACATATCGGATCTGGAAGTCCGAAGTGCCGCTTGTAAAATATTAGAAAGCTTCTGCTTTTTGAGTTCTTCTCGCATGGTCTTTGCTACATTTGATACTGTTGTATCATTGCGCGGATCACGGAGAGCCTGAAAGTATGCTGCTTCATCAAAACGTCCGGTCGAATCCATGAAATTACGTTTTAAGAATTCAGGAGGATTATAGAAAAGAACATCGCGCACTTCCTGATCACTAACGGTTACACCAAATTCATTAATCTTTTGATCAATTAACTTGGAGACAATAACCTGATCCCAGGCTTTTTCACGGAGTTCTGATTCTTCGGCATCAGTAAGTGTGGTCTTCTTCGTTTCCTGGAGTTTCTGCTGGCGAAGTTGGCCGAAGACATCTTCATAATCTTTATTGGTAATTGAGGTGCCATTAACCTTGCCCAACTCTTCAGGCTTTCTTCCGCTTTTGAAAAAATCGCCCTGTGCGCCCCATTCAAAAATGATCATTAAAAGGAATGCACCCGCAAGACCGGCAAAAATTACCGTCATCTTCTCGCGCATTTTGTTCATTACTGCCATATTATGCTCGTTTTGCTCTGAAAAATTAAAGAAACCCCAACGTATTATAAAAAGCTAAGTGAAATCGCTTAAAACAGTAGAGAAGTTCCTCTTTTAGTGAAGTCAAAAAATAAAAAGTCAAAAGTCAAAAGCAACAATTTTTGCTTTTTGACTTTTGACTTAAATAAGCTCCTGAGGTAGGACTTGAACCTACGACCCTCTGATTAACAGTCAGAATGCACGTATAGGTTTCATAACGGTCTCAGGGGAAGTGGGGAATAATTGGGGAAGAATTTTATAAAAAGTCTCTTCAAAATAGTCCGTCCACTTTTGTCACACTTTCGTCTCACCCTCAAACGGGATTTTTCCTGTTGAAAGAGGCGATGAAAGCGAATAACTCACGGCAAAAAATCGAATGGCAACCTAAGACAACAGGAGAGAACGCCGTGCATTTTACATTTGCTGATAAGCCTAAGAAACGTGAAGCCTCGAAATTTTTCTGCTTTAATTATACTTACAAAGACCCGAAGACAGGAGAATACTGTCATTCTAAAATAAGCACTCACGAAAAAGATTACGGAAGAGCAAAAGCAAAGAGAGAGGAACTGAAGGAACAAGTGCTCAGTGGACTCTACTCCCAAGAAGTCCGGCTAACTGACAAACAGCCGATAAGTGAATTCTTTGAGTCATTCATTCAAGCGAAGCGACAGGAAGGGAAAAGTGAGAAAACCCTTTATGATTATGAGTGGTGTATAAAAACTTTCACTAAGTTCGCGGATTGTGATTTGCCCTTATGTAATGTTACAACTGAACTTCTTAGATGTTATTTTTATAGGTTCAAATCTATAAGCGTTCGTGATCTAACATTTCGTACTTTGAGAGCTGCGTTCAACTTCGCAGTTCAAGAAGGGAAGCTCGAACGTAATCCGATTTCTTTCAAATTAACAAATCAAAAAGACGGACTCGAACCCATAAGAGACTGGTTCAGATTAAATGACAATGAAAAAGACTTCGTAAGGTTCTACGAAAGATTTCCTGAAAAGACTTACTGCGAACGCACTGCAAAAAACGCATCACTTTTCGCATACTCATGTGCAGCGCGTTCAGGGGAAATCTGCCATATAAAAATTGTGCATATAAACTGGACACTTCGAGAACTTACCATTACGAACAGCGAGGAATTCCGAACAAAAAATAATTGTGATCGTAAACTTCGCATCACTCCACGAATGGAAGAAGCCTTAAAAGATCAATTAAAAAATAAAGCCTCACATCCTAAAGAAGAAGTACGTGAATCATCCTACCTATTTTCAAACGAAGCCGGGCGAACGTTTACGACAAAGAAAAATAAAAGCAGTAAACTCTCAAGGATTGTTGCGAAGGTAAGGCGCGAAGTATTTCCAGACCGGAAAGGATTGCACTTTCACACCTTTAGACATTCATATTGTCAAAATGCTTTTAATGAAGGAATGGTGAAGGAAGACATTGCCAAAATTGCGGGACATAAGAGTACAAGAATTACGGAGCGTTATGCGAAGCTGGAAGACTATACGATTTCCAGTGCCATGCACAAATATAACGAAAGGCAGTCCGTAATCGGTAAGCCTGTAAGAATAGATTCACCGATCACAGGTACACTCAGCGAAATCGGAATAACAGAATGCGTTCAAACAGAATTGACAACATAAAAATCGTTATGAAAGAAAAATTTAAGAAAAGAAAATTAACCGGAGAGATTTCGATCAAACTTTACGAAGGGCGAGTTTGGGTTGCCGATAAATGGACTATTGTTTCCAGTATAAGCTCCGTTGTAGAGCGGTACTCAAATCAAGGCTATAAGCTTTCGCTCCGGCAACTTTACTATCAGCTTGTTTCTAAGGACATAATCCCAAACCATGATAAGGTTTATAAAAAACTTAGCGGCATCCTTGACGATTGCCGTTATTCAGGATGGGTTGATTGGGATGCAATCGAGGATCGAGGCAGAGTCCCCTACTCGCCTTTTTCAGTCGGCAACGTTGAGGAAGCATTGAATCTTATAGCCGATCAGTATGCGCTCGACGGTCAAGACGGGCAACCTATTCATGTGGAAATCTGGACTGAAAAAGATGCTATTTCGGGAATTCTCAAAAGAGTAACGAATAAATACCACACCCGTCTCTGCGTAAATAAAGGCTACACTTCGTCAAGTGCAATTCATTCTGCCTATGAAAGATTCTCAGAAATAATTAACGAAGGAAGAAAAGTCCACATTCTTTATTTCGGAGATCATGACGCTTCCGGCTTAGACATGGTGCGCGATATTCGGGAGCGTTTGCAGTTTATGTTAAACAACGGAAACTCAAAAGACGAATTGCGCGATGCTGCGGAAAATTGGGCGGTTACAAATGCGATTGATTACGAAGAAAACGAAAGCGGCGAAGTGGCGGAGTTAATGAAAGAATTCTTTAATGAGTTTTTCCAAATTACTCCGATAGGCTTAACGATGGAGCAGATCAAAGAATATAAGCCGCCACCGAATCCCGCGAAGATAACTGACCCTCGCGCCGCATGGTATATAAAAGAGTTCGGCAAAATGTCATGGGAAGTGGATGCTCTTTCGCCTGAATCAATGATTGAAATTGTCGTTAAGCAGATTGAAAACATCATTGACATGGATATTTTTGAGGAAATAAAACAGCGCGAGAAAGTTGAGAAAAAGAAAATTCTTTCATTCATTAAAAAAGCCGCTTAACAATTAACGAGATTTGAAATCATAGAATGCGTTCAATCGGAATTGATAACATCGGACTTGCAACAACCCCTTCGGGTACGGAATGGAATGAGATCAAAAGGCAGTGTCAGTACAAAGACCCTAAAACAGGTGCTTATGCTTTCATTCCTGACAAAATCTTTTTCGAGCCAAAGGGAACATTTATTCGTTGCAATATCAACGTTCCAAAACTTGCTTATGGACACAATGTTACTCTCGCTCAACCCGAAGATATAAAAATTGCTCTTGAAAAATGCAAACAGCTTCTTCCTGTTCCTCTTAATCTAAGGAACGCACTTGTGCAAACTATTCACGTCGCTTATACTCAGGATAGCCCTTATCCGTTTAACTTATCGAGAAACATTCTTGTAGTACCAAAACGTCCGAAGTTTGATCTATACGATGAGGCATCCGGCACGTATCTAAACGGTGATCGAATGAGATTTGTTTTTTATGATACAACCGCAAAATTGAAAGCAAACAAAGAAGTTCTTTCACAGGAAATTGCAAGTCAATGCGATCACAGAAATATAATTCGTGCAGAGCTTCGTTTAGACCGTGCCGTTATAAGGCAACTCAAAGAACAAGGGCTATGGACATTCAACTCTCTGCTATGCTCCGATCTTTGCACAGTCGAAGGATTCCTTGCATTGGTTCGGTTCTATCAATGGCGGGCTCCTCAGTTCGTTATAGGCTGGAAGAAAAAAGAATCGAAGGAATTTTCAGAAGAAGAAAAATCAACTCTTTCACTCTCTGAGGAATTGCTTAGACTCTACAAACGGAAATGCAAGTCCGGGAAAATATCCGAAACCGATCTTTCAAGAAAAAGTAATGAGATTCTCGCATTACAAAAAAAAGAGTGTGCAAAAGAATTGCTTTCCGGCATAGGAGCGGAGTGCAATCGCGTTTATGAACGTTACAATATGCAGACCGTTATAACTGGAAAAGTCGTAAACGAAGAATTGATTTATGCTCGAAGCTAACTACACTTGGAAAAATTCTGCCATGAATGTCTTTAGGGAAGCCCTCTCCGACAATGATAAGCACCGCTTAGATAGGGAGTTGGATTCCTATGCAAAAGAATTGACTACTGCCATGCTCTTCCGTACCGATTACGAAGAGTTACTTCACATGGTGTCTGAAAAAGAAATCTCTCCGCTTCTCTTTCAATGGGCACTTGCAGTGAGAGAAGGAATAAACGGGCAAGAGTGTGAGGTAGCAACCTAAGACTTTTTCTTTGAAGGCATGGTTTCGAGCAATTCTTTCATCGTTGCACGTATTTCATTTGAATGCGAATGAGTACCATGTTTAATGTTACGTCTCCGCGCTCTAATTTTCTCTGCTGTTAACTGCTGAATCTTTTTTTTTCCTTTCCCCTTGTGCTCGAAGGTCTCAGCAATTGCCTCTTCCAGTTCATTAGCTTTCAAAAATCCCTTTACTGCGAGAGTGTCAATAACGTGAACAAAATCTGATAGAGAGCCTGACCAGAACGGCTTCCCCTTTTTCTTAAAGATTTCATAGACATTTTTATATGCTTTTGTTTGCTCTTCTGAG